>JALUQR010000028.1 GCA_027017505.1 bacterium | reverse complement strand
GCCTTGAGCCCTGCATCCCTGAGTGCCATGCGCGATGCCCTGGTGGCAAGCTCCACAGCCCTCTCGCCAGCAACTATCCTTCGCTCCTTTATGCCCGTGCGGGTGGTTATCCACTCATCCGAGGTATCAACCATGGCCTCAAGGTCTCTGTTTGTGAGCACCCTTTCAGGCACATATAAGCCACACCCTGTTATCCTGCTTTTAAGGGTCATAGCCACCGGTGAAAGAATCCCTTTATCTATAGTTATGCAGGTTGACGCTGAGTAAGTTTCTCGAGGTCTTTGCTTTTAGAGAGTTCTTCAATGAGATAGGAGTTCACACCACTTTCAACATACTCTTTGGCCCTCAGTATGGCATTCTTTATTGCCTTTGAGGACGATGCTCCGTGGCTTATTATACACACACCATCTATACCGAGAAGTGGAGCCCCCCCGTACTCTGCATAATCTATCTTCTTTTTAAGGTTGTCAAACGCTGGTTTTGCAAGTATATAGCCCAGCTTTGCAAGAAACCCTGCCTTTATCTCGCTTTTGAGCATCTTTACCACCGCCTCTACAAGCCCCTCGCTTAGCTTCAGCACCACATTGCCAACAAACCCGTCTGTAACCACCACATCTATACCCCCACGGTAGATGTCCTTGCCCTCTATGTATCCCACATAGTTGAGAGAGGTCTTCTTGAGTAGCTCGTGTGTCTGTTTTGTAAGCTCATTTCCCTTTTCCTCTTCCTCTCCGTTTGAGAGGAGTCCCACCCTGGGGCTGTCCTTTCCGAGCACATACTTTGCGTATATGGAGCCCATGAGTGCGAACTGCAGAAGATGTATGGGCTTGCAGTCCACATTGCCTCCCACATCGAGCACCACAGCGGGCTCCATCATGGTGGGCACACAGACTGCTATGGCAGGTCTGCTCACCCCTTTAAGTCTTTTAAGCACCATTATGCCCGCTGCCAGTGCAGACCCGCTGTTGCCTGCACTTACAACCGCATCTGCCCTGCCCTCTTTGACGAGTTCAAAACACACCCTTATGGAGGAATCCTTCTTCTTTCTTATTGCCTGTGCAGGTGGTTCTGCCATGTCCACAACCTGGCTTGCATGCACTATGGGTATGGAGTGTCCCCCGAGGTTGTGTTTTTTGAGCTCCTCCTCCACCCTCTTTCTGTCTCCCACAAGTATCACATCCACCCCGCTCTTTACCGCCTGCACAGCACCACTTACCACAGACCCTGGGGCATAATCACCCCCCATGGCATCTACCGCTACCCTTACATCGGCCATTGATTGCTATCAGACCTCCTCTTCCATCTTTATGACTTCCCTGCCCCTGTAGAATCCACACTTGGGGCACACATGATGTGGCCTTTTGAACTCTCCACACCTCGGACATGTAGAGGAGGGCGGTACAGAGAGTGCATCGTGGCTACGGCGTTTGCCCCTACGGCTACGGCTCTGGCGCTTCTTTGGATTTGGCATCTTATCTCGAACCTCCTTTGTGGTGTCCGGTTATTTTACCTTGAAACCCTTGAGTTTTGCAAACCGTGGGTCTATCTTTTCCTCTGGTGGGCAGTTACACCCGCCTGTGTTGAGGTCTCTGCCACACCTGGGACAGAGCCCCTTGCATTCCTCCTTACACAGGGGTTTGGTGGGTATCTCAAGAGAGACCTCTTCAAAGAGTATCTCAAGAAGCTCAATCTCATCACCTTCAAAGAATGTTACATCCATATCCTCTGCAGAAAGCTCCTTTTCCTTCTGTCTTTCCCTTCCCCTTACCAGATGGCGCAGAAAGTCTGTCTCCACGGTGCAGGAA
>JALUQR010000027.1 GCA_027017505.1 bacterium | reverse complement strand
GGTTTCCTGCGCATAGAGTCCAGACCACGGGCAGGCACAAAGGCACACATATATCTGCCAACGGGCTGAAAGGAGGATTATGAAAAAGAAGGTCCTCATTGCAGATGATGACAGAAGTCTTCTCTGGGTTCTTGAGAGATTCTTCAGGGACAAACGGTTTGAACCCCTGTGTGCAACTGATGGAAAAGAGGCATACAATATCCTCAGGGCGGAAAAGGTGGAGCTTGCCCTGGTGGATATAAACATGCCTGGAAAGAGCGGGCTACAGATATTAAAGGAGCTTAAGGGCTCAAAGAGCCTGCCACCTGTGGTGATAATGACCGCAGATGCAACCATGGAGAATACCATCTCTGCCATGAGGTACGGTGCCTTTGATTACATATCGAAACCAGTTGACCTCGATGAGCTGGAGATAATCGTGGGGCGTGCAATGGAGAATGCAAGGCTTAAAAAAGAGCTTTCAACCCTTAAAAAGACCCTTGAACAGAAGTGGGCAAGCGAGACAGTATTTGTTGGCAGGTCCAGGGCCACAGAAAGGATATTCAAGACCATAGGAAGGATAGCCCCCAGGGATGTAACGGTGCTCATACAGGGCGAAAGTGGCACGGGTAAAGAGATTGTCGCAAAGCTTATACACCTGAACAGCAGTAGACGCGAGGGCCCCTTTGTTGCTGTAAACTCTGCAGCGGTACCTCGAGAACTTATGGAAAGTGAGCTCTTTGGCCACGAGAAGGGTGCCTTCACAGGTGCAACGGAAACACGAAAGGGAAAGTTCGAGCTCGCAGACGGAGGCACCCTGTTTCTCGATGAAATAGGAGACATGGACACAGGGCTTCAGGCAAAACTGCTGAGGGTGCTTCAGGAAAAGGAATTCTACCGCATAGGTGGCAAGGAGCCCATACGGGTGGATGTGAGAATAATAGCAGCAACAAACCAGAATCTGGAAAAGGCAGTTGAGGAGGGAAGATTCCGCGAGGACCTCCACTACAGACTGAATGTGGTAACCATAAACATACCCCCGCTCAGGGAGAGAAAAGAGGACATAGAGCCCCTTGCAGAATACTTCCTTGAGCGTTTTGTGGAGGAGATGGGTGTGGAAAGAAGGATGCTCTCAAAAGAGGCACTCACAGCACTTAAAAATTACAACTGGCCAGGTAATGTAAGGGAGCTTGAGAATGTGCTGAGAAGGGCTGTGCTTCTTTCATCGAACATGGTGCTCACCCCCGAAGACCTCGCACTTAAGGGCAGAAAGGAGAAGAAGGAATCCCTTGAGGCAATCATAGAGAAACGCCTTGCCCCCTTTATAGAAAAGACCCACACCAGGGGAAAACAGCACCTCTACGCAGACATAATGCCACTGCTTGAGCGCCCGCTCATAAAGCTGGTGTTAAGGAAAACACACTTCAACCAGCTGAGGGCTGCAGAACTGCTGGGTATAAACAGAAACACCCTGAGAAAGAAGATAAAAGAGCTGAACATAACAAGAAAAGACCTTTCAGACTGAAACCCCTGTGGGCCATGAAAAAAACAAAACAGCCATATCCAAGACTTGTGTGGAACTCAACCTGTAAGGACACACCTCCTCGAAGGCCTTTAAAGACACACAGGGAGTACATTCCTGCCCGTATGGATGGTGAGCCTGCGGGCAGAATCATCCAGGCAGACAACCTCCATGCCATGGAGCTTCTCCTGAAGGAGGGATACCACAAGAAGATAAAGCTCATATACATGGACCCTCCATTTCTCTCTGACACCCGCTACTACAGAAAAATAAAACTCAAGGAGGGACTCTTCGTTAAAGAGCTCACCTATTCGGACACAGGCGATATGTGCTCTTATCTGGATATGCTCAAAGAGCGGTTGATTACCGCAAGAAGGCTTTTAAGGGATGATGGTCTCATATTCGTCCACTGTGACTGGCGTACAAACTCCTACATAAGGGTGCTCATGGACGAGGTCTTTGGAAACCGCAACTTTCTCAACGAGATTATATGGCACTACGGTGGCAGGGGTGCAAAGCACACATCAGCCCAGTTTCCGAGAAACCACGATACCATATATGTGTACAGAAAGGGCAGGGCTGGCAGACTCAAAAAACTCCACACAGAAAGGCTACTGCCCCTTGAGGAAGCCCTCTCACAGGGCTACAGGCTCGATGAAACTGGCAGGGTCTTCAAGACAGCACCCAGGGGTGATTACACAGAGGAGAGCATCAGAAAACTCGCCAGTGAGAACAGGGTGTACATAACGAAAAACGGCAATGTGAGGATAAAGTATTACCTTGAGGTGCGAAACCGCTGTGTTGTGGAAAGGCCCCTTCTTGGCGATGTATGGGATGATATACCCGATGCCATGCACACCCCCTGTGAGGAGCGAACAGGATATGTAACCCAGAAGCCCTTAAGCCTTCTTGAGCGCATCATAGAGTGTGCAACCGAGGAGGGCGAGCTTGTGTTCGACCCCTTTGCAGGCTCGGGCACAACCGCTGTTGCAGCGGAAAAACTTCGCAGGCGATGGCTCCTGTCAGAAAAAAATCCCCAGGGGATAAACATCACAAGAAAGAGGCTTGTTGCCACTGGCTCTCGCCCCTTTGTTATAGAGAGACTCTGCGAAGACACCAGCACTACGGCCCCTGAAGACATGCCTGTTATGCCACCCACCCTGAAAGAGCTCGATGAAGAAAGGGTTGAGGTGTGTATAGCTCTCAACGGCTACCGCGGACAGCCACTTCCAGCAGGACTCACAGAGAAGGAGTCACACCTTCTTGTGGACTACTGGGCTGTGGACTGGAACCACGATGGAAGGACCTTCAGAACGGGGTGGTTCTCCTTCCGCAGGGACTGGGGCGGGCTGAAACCTGTTGAAAGGCTCGCAAAAGGGGTGATAAAAAAGAAGACAGAACGAATTGCAGTGAAGGTGGTGGATGTGTTCGGTAACGAGACCCAGTGTGTTATAAACCTTAAGGAAGCCCGATGAAAAAAAGACCACTCCATGAAGAAGAAAGAGAGTTCTGCCTGCGATTCATACTGGACACCAGTATATTCACAAACCCTGAGGTCTACACCCACTTTGGCACAAGCCCTGCGGAGAGTCTGCACACATTTCTTCTTCTTGCAGAGAGGATAGAAGGGGCAGAATTTTTCATGCCACCCTCCATATACAAGGAGCTCACCCACTTTATAAACCCCCAGGACATACCCGCAAGGTTTCAGATAGTGGTCAACAGGAAGGCTCCAAGAAAACACGAGCTCACTGTGCCTGCGTTTCTTCTGTACGAACTGATAGATGATGTGAGAAAAAGGGTGGACAAGGGCTTAAGGGTTGCTGAGGAGATAGTGGAGAAGGTAAAAAAAGACCCCCATCCAGAGGACATAACCAAGCTCAGAAGAAAATACCGCGAGGCCCTGCGCGAGGGCATAATAGACAGCAAGGAGGATGTGGAGCTCATTCTGCTTGCACTGGAGCTCAACGGGGTTGTTGTTACTGCTGATAAGGGCATAGTGAACTGGGCAGAGAAGCTGGGCATAAGATGGGTGGAATCTGCAAGATTCCGTGAGGTTCTGGACTCTCTAATCAACAAAAGTGGCACCCTTTAGGCTTGACCTTATAAAGGCGGTGCTCCTGCGGTATATCCGCTCGAATGTAACCCTTATGTAGCCATCGGAGTGGTGCTGGTCCTTTATCCTCACATCCACGGGAGCTGTCCTGAAAAGTGAGAAGAAGCGTTCCACATTCTGTTTTTTTCTGAACCTCACGCTGAACTGTTCGGTAATGTCTCTACCTGAAAGCACAAGCTCCTGTGCATCCCTTATGGCACGGGTGAAGACCTCTCCCAGAAGATGTGCCCTTTCTGTATGGTCTGCGGGGTTGAGCTCTCTCAGGGCAAACCCCAGCATGAGTATTCTCTTAAGATAAAACCCGCAGGGTATGTCCCTGAGAAGTATGGCGGTTGCACGAATATCGTTTATGTGAGACGATGGCACCGTGTACTTAAGATACCTTCCACCATCCACGGGCTTGAGAACCATGCCCTCAAGTCCCTCTCTGTCCATCTCTCTTGCTATCTGCAAAACCCTGTCCGCCTCTTCAGGAAGAAAACTTCCATAGCTTCTTACAGAGGGTAGCCCGTATTTTTCCACCAGCTGGTATCTCTCAGCTGGTGGGAGCACCCGCCCGCCCTTCTCCATTATATCGAACACGAACAACCTCACATCCTCTTTTATGTACGGCGGGCTTTCCGTGTTGTAGGGGCTTTCAGGGCCTGCAACCTCACAGCACAGGACCAGGTGTGGATTGTCCCTGAAGAATGGCTCGTAGTCAAGAAGGTCTTCGAGTCTGTCTGTGGTGAAGGGGCACACATACCCGCCCCTGCTGAGGGCAACCACCCTTCCGCAGAGCCTTACCACCCTAACATTGTAGCCGTCCACCTTCTCCTCCACATGGAAGGCTGTGGTGAGGTTTCTCCTGATACCGTTTGTAAGGTTTATTATCCTTCTTATACGGGGATATCCCCTCACGATGCCATCCTCGCACAGGATGGTGCCACGCTCAAGCGAGTGAACCGGTTTATCGAGCCTTAAGAATCTTACCCCCTCCCATTCCTCCTCCCTTACCTTACCCTTTGAGAGTGCAGACTGCCACACAAGTGGGGTGTCCTTCTTGAAGCTGTACAGCTGTGAGAGTCTTTCCACAAGGTCTTCCATCTATTATGCCTTTCCATGGTTTTAAAAATATTATAACATAATGGTATGGATGTGAAAGCACACATGAGGGGATTTTACCCCATAGTGGATACCTCTGTGGTTGACCCTTCCCGTGTAGAGGCTACTGCGGAGCGTATAATACGGGCCGGTGCTGGCATACTGCAGTTGAGGATTAAGTCAGGCATGTCAAAAGAGTTCCTTGAGCTCGCCCTGAGGCTGAGGGAGCTTACGAAAAAACAGGGCGTGCTATTTATCGTTAATGACAGGGTGGACATTGCACTTTTGAGCAGGGCAGATGGTGTGCACCTTGGCCCAGAGGACATACCCCCTGCCCATGCCCGAAAGATTCTTGCCCCTGGAAGCATAATAGGGTTTTCCACACACACACCTGAAGAGCTAAAAGAGGCTGACCACCTGTTCAGAAAGGGTGTCATAGACTACATCTCCTTTGGTCCCGTATTTCCCACAGCGACAAAGAAGGACGCCAGCCCCGCTGTTGGCACATCCATGCTGAAAGCAGTAAGGAAGCTGACCAGGGCTCCTCTGGTTGCCATAGGTGGTATAACAGAGGAGAGGGTCAGCGAGGTTCTCAACAGCGGGGCTGACGCGGTGAGCATGATTTCAGCCATCCTCAAATCATCGCGTATAGAGGAGAAGGTTGAGTCTGTATTAAACCTTGCGAAAGCTGTCTACAGGTTGTAACCGCTTTCACCGTGCTGTGAGAGGTCAAGCCCTTCAACCTCTTCCTCTTCTGTCACCCTGAGTCCTGTTATGGCATCTGTAATCTTAAGTATCACGAATGTTGCCACTGAAGCGAGCACCACTGTTGCCAGAACACCCACTATCTGTATGCCCACCTGTGAGGGGTTTCCGAAAAACAGCCCCTCTGCACCTATGGATGCGAACAGCCCTGTTGCGATGGCACCCCATATGCCACCTACTCCGTGTATGCCGAACACATCCAGTGAGTCATCGTAACCCAGGCGTGGTTTGAGTATACTTACCGCTATGTAGCACAGAATTCCTGCTCCCACACCTATTATTATGGAAGATACAGGGCCCACGAATCCTGCTGCGGGTGTTATGGCAACAAGACCTGCCACTGCTCCTGATGCTCCACCGAGAAGCGTTGGTTTGCCCCTGTGTGCCCATTCAACGAATATCCATGTAAGTGCTGCAGATGCTGTTGCGGTATTTGTTGCAACGAATGCAACCGCTGCAATGCCATCTGCTGCAAGGGCACTGCCTGCATTAAAACCAAACCAGCCAAACCACAGCAGAGCGGTGCCAAGCAGTGTGTAGCCGAGGTTGTGTGGTGGCATGGGTTCTTTCGGATAGCCCATTCTTCTTCCCACAACGAGTGCAGCAACCAGTGCGGACACCCCACTGCTTATATGCACGACTGTTCCACCTGCAAAGTCCAGTGCACCGAGCTCACCGAGCCAGGCTGG
>JALUQR010000026.1 GCA_027017505.1 bacterium | reverse complement strand
GTAGTGTATGGCACCGTCTCTTTCAACCCTTGAGCCACATTCAGGACATCTTTCTGGCATGGTGAATTTCTTCTCCTTACCCGTGCGTCTGTCCTTTATTACCGAGACCACCTCTGGTATCACATCGCCTGCCCTTGCGACAACCACGGTATCTCCTATGCGCACATCCTTGCGGTCTATCTCATCCTGGTTGTGAAGTGTTGCCCTCTCTATGGTCACGCCTCCAACCTCCACGGGCTCAAGCACAGCGACAGGAGTGAGTGCCCCTGTTCTTCCCACACCCACCGTTATGTCCCTGATGACTGTGGTCTCCTCCTTCGGTGCAAACTTATATGCAACCGCCCAGCGTGGACTGCGGGTAAGCACTCCAAGGGCCTCCTGCTGGCTCAGGCTGTTGACCTTTATGACAATGCCATCAACCTCGTAGTCAAGCTCCTCACGCATCTTCTCTATCTTTCGGTGGTACTCTATGGCTCCCCTTATGCCCTTCACACATTCCACAAGGGGGTTTACCTTAAGCCCCACATCTCTCAGATACTCAAGGGTTTCCATGTGGGTTTTAAACTCCACACCCTCCACAACACCCACACCGTAGCAGAATATATCAAGCGGGCGGGAGGCTGTAATCCTGGGGTCAAGCTGTCTGAGCGAGCCACTTGCAGCATTCCTAGGATTTGCAAAAAGTGGTTCACCCTGTTTTTCCCTTTCCCTGTTGAGTTTTTTGAAACCCTCTATGGTGAGGTACACCTCGCCTCTTACCTCAAGCCTGCGTGGCACTGGCAGACTTCTGTGCGGAAGAAGCCTTAAAGGTATACTGCGGATGGTCTTGAGATTCTGGGTTACATCCTCGCCCGTGTAGCCATCGCCACGGGTGGAGCCCTCAACGAAGAGCCCATCTTCGTAAACGAGCTCAACCGCAAGGCCGTCTATCTTTGGTTCCACCGTATATTCCACATCCTCTGTGGTGCCGAGAAGTTTCTTCACCCTCTGGTCAAACTCCACCACCTCTTCCTCTGTAAAGGCATTGTTAAGGCTCAACATGGGTATGGTGTGTTTAACTATGCCGAACTCCTCAAGTGGCTGGGCACCCACACGCTGGGTAGGAGAGTCTGGCGTTATAAACTGGGGAAAACGCTCTTCCAGTGCCTGAAGACGGCGGAACATGCGGTCATATTCTGCATCGCTTACAACGGGGCTCTGGAGCACATAGTAGCGGTAGTTGTGGTAGTTTATCTCCCGGCGGAGTTTTTCTATCTCCTCTCTGGCCTCCGCCTCTGTAAGGCTCTTTATGTCCTTCCAGCGTCTCTGCATATTTAATTTTTTAGCACAGAGACCTCTTAAGGTCAAACATCCAGGGGGTGGTTTGACACCCCGTGGAAACCCTGTATACTCTACTTCTGTATGGAGGGCACATTTCTTACCGCCATATTGCTTACCACCATTGCAGGGCTTTCAACCACAGTGGGAAGCCTGGTAGCCCTCATCCATACAGAGCCCTCACATAGGTTTATGGCATTCACGCTGGGTTTTTCCGCAGGTGTTATGGTGTTTGTCTCCTTTGTGGAGCTTCTTGCCACTGGCATAGAGAGTACGGGGTTCGGTGTTGCTGTGGGTTCTTTTTTCTGTGGCATGGCACTTATGTTTCTCATAGATTATCTTCTTCCCCACACATACATACTTGAGCCAGTACAGGAGACGAATAACGCAAGACTTAAGAGGCTGTCCATTCTTATAGCCATTGGTGTGGGTATACACAACCTTCCAGAGGGTATGGTAACATTTGTGGGGGCACTCAAGGATACTGACCTTGGCATAGCCCTTATG
>JALUQR010000025.1 GCA_027017505.1 bacterium | reverse complement strand
CGGAGAACATAATAATAACAGTCGCAGGAGACATAAAACACAAAAATATGATAAAATTGTTTGAAAGAAGCTTTGGCAGACTCAAAAGAAGGGGTGTAAAGAAGAGTACATCAAGGCCCAGGGCATGCGGAGGGGTGAAGGTTCTAAGACGCCCCCTCGAGCAGGTCCACATGTGCATGGGTGTGCCCGCACCCCCGCTTGTGCATCCACACAGATACAGGGTGCATCTGCTCAACACGGTGCTCGGCGGGGGAATGAGCTCAAGACTGTTTCAGGAGGTGAGAGAAAAAAGAGGGCTTGCCTATGCCATATACTCGTATCTCAATCTTATGAAAAACGCAGGCTCACTTGTGGTGTACGCAGGTACATCAAAAGAGGAGCTGAAGGATGTGGTAAGACTCACACTCAGGGAGTACGAAAGGCTTAAACACAGGATAAACACCGAAGAGCTCAGGGTTGCAAGGGAACAGCTCAAGGGAGGAATACTGCTGGGGCTTGAGTCCACAGAAAACAGGATGACAAAACTTGCAAGAGACGAGATATACTTTAATAGAACCGTGCCAGTGGAAGAGATACTCTCTGCCATAGACTCTGTAAGCGGAAGGGATGTAAGACAGACAGCAGAGGAGGTGCTCAACAGGGATGGCCTCACCATAGTGGCCATAGGAGATGTGGAAGAGGAGGAACTCCTCAATCACCTGAACTAAAAAAGGAGGACCATGGGAGGATGAGGATACTCCTTGTGGAGGACGAAAAAAAGGTTGCAAGGTTTATCCGCAAGGGGCTCGAACAGGAGGGCTACATAGTGGATGTTGCAGAGGATGGACTCAAGGGAGAAGAGCTTGCGGAAAACCACGACTACGACTGCATAATAGTGGACATAATGCTACCCCGTAAGGACGGGCTTGAGCTTATAAAGACACTCAAGGAAAAACACATACCATCACCGATACTCATACTCACCGCAAGGGACACCGTGGAGGACAGGGTAAAGGGGCTTGACCTGGGTGCAGATGACTACCTTACAAAACCCTTTGCCTTTGAGGAGCTTCTTGCAAGGGTGCGGGCACTTATGCGCAGGGGTAAGTATGGTCCACCAGAGCTCAAGTTCGAAGACTTAAGCCTGGACCCTGCAACAAGAAAGGCAAAACGGGGCGATAAAGAGGTGGAATTGACACTCAAGGAGTACGCACTTCTTGAGTATCTACTGCGTAACCCCAACAGGGTGCTCTCACGAACCATGATAGCAGAACATGTGTGGCACCAGAGCTTCGATACAGAGACCAATGTGGTGGATGTGTACATAAATCACCTGAGAAGCAAGATAGATAACGACCCCTCAAAAAGGCTCATACACACCGTAAGAGGGGTTGGATATGTGCTCAAAAAAGAGGAGGGTAAGTAGAAAAACCCTGCCCGAGCCCCGCAGAGAGTGTGAAGGATGCTTGCAGAGCCTGTAAAAAGAGAGCTTACAAGGATCGTATCGCCCGAGAATATCTCCTTTGAAAGAGAAGACCTTCTGTGTTATTCCTACGATGCAACGGGAAGAAGGTATGTGCCAGAGTGTGTGCTGTTTCCACGCAGTGCAGAGGAGGTCTCGCTTATACTTAAGATGGCCAGTGCAGAGGGTATTGCGGTGGTTCCCAGGGGTGCTGGCACAGGTTTTACAGGCGGAAGCCTTCCTGTAAGGGGTGGCATAGTGCTGTCCACAGAGCGCATGACCCAGATCGAGATCGATGCGGACAACATGGTGGGTGTATGCGGGGCAGGGGTTGTTACATGGGACTTTGCACAGAAGGCAGAATCAATGGGGCTTTTCTACCCACCTGACCCGACAAGCCTCAGGGTATCCACCATAGGAGGCAACATAGCAGAATGTGCAGGTGGACCCAGGGGGCTCAAATACGGCGTTACAAAAGACTATGTGCTGTCTGTGGAGATGGTGCTTCCCACAGGTGAGGTTATAAAGACCGCACCTGGAAAGACCCTCAAAGGGGTGGTGGGATACAACCTTACAGGCCTTGTAACAGGTAGCGAGGGAACCCTGGCAGTGGTAACAAAGGCATATCTTAAGCTTCTGCCCCTGCCAGAGGCAAGAACTCTTGTTGTTGCCACATTCGATACCCTCGAGAGGGCAGGCCAGACGGTGATACATATCGTCAGGGATGCAGGGGTTGTGCCCTCTGCACTGGAGATTATAGACGGGGTGTGCCTCAAGGCGGTGGATGAGTATGCAAAGACGGGGCTCGGTGGGGCAGGTTCAGCAATAATAGTGGAGGTGGATGGAAACAGAGATGCGGTTAAAAAAGATGCAGAAAGGGTTGAAAGAGTCTGCCAGAGGATGGGTGCACAGTGGGTGGATGTTGCAGAGGACCAGAAAAGGATGAAGGAACTGTGGAGCTTAAGAAGGGACATATCACCTGCGCTCAAAAGGGTTGGTTCACTTAAACTCAACGAGGATGTGGTTGTGCCAAGAACAAACATCGTGGAGCTTATAAGAGGGCTTGAGGATATAAGCAAAAAGAGAAATATAACCATTGCAAGCTTCGGCCATGCAGGAGATGGCAACATACATGTTAACATAATGGCAGACAGAAATAACCCGCAGGAGGTTGAAAGGGCAGAGTCAGCGGTAAAGGACCTCTTTGAGCTCACACTCGGGCTCGGAGGCACCATATCGGGTGAGCACGGTGTGGGCATAACGAAGAGCGATTACATCGGGATGGAGCTTTCAAGAGATACCATTGAGCTTATGAAGCGCATAAAGAGGGCATTTGACCCCAACAACATACTTAACCCTGGAAAGGTCTTCACAGAAGAGGTGCAGGGGGTGTGAAGGAACTCAGGGACTACCGTGAGGAGATAGAAAGGTGTGTGCGCTGTGGCACATGCAGGAGCGTGTGTCCCACGCTGGATACCGTAAGGAGGGAGTCACACTGTGCGAGGGGAAGACTCGCCCTTATAGAAGCCTACCTTAACGGAGAAGAGCTGGGCGAGCGATACATGAAGTACATAAAAGAGTGCACCCTCTGCGGGGCATGCTACAGCAGCTGTCCCAACGAGATAAATACCCCTGAGATTGTACTCAGCGCAAGGGCTGAATATGTGAAAAAAAATGGGCTACCCCCGCTTACCACATTCACACTTAAAAGCCTTCTTGAGCCAGCCCCGCTTACAAAGCTTGCCCTCAGGGTGGTTACAAAACTGAAGGGCCTTTTGTTCAAGAGCACATCCTTTGAAAACGGGCTTGTGAGCCGTTTTTCACTGCCCGTGGTGGGCGAGGGAAGACTCGTGCCAGAGCCCGCAGACCCGTTCTTTCTTGACAGGGCACACATAAGGGCAATATCAGATAGAAAGGACTACGGTAAACTCAAGGTGGGCTTTTTTGTGGGATGCGGTATAAACTACCTTCTGCCCTCCATAGGCGAGAGCACCGTAAGGGTGCTCGAGCAGGCAGGTATAAATGTGGTGGTACCCCAGGAACAGGTATGCTGTGGCATACCCGCACTATCAATGGGAGATACACGGACAGCAAAGAGGGTTATGAGCAAAAACCTTGAGGTGTTCGAACAGTACGGGTTTGAAAGAATAGTTACCTCCTGTGCAACCTGTGGACACACATTGAAGAGCATATTCAGGGTTGTGCTCGGCAATGAACCGGGTATGAAGGAACGGGTGGAGGAGTTTACACGAAAGATAAGAGATATTACAGAGTTTCTGGTGGATGAGCTTGACTACAGTGGCCAGAAGGGGGAAAAGAAAGGTGTGGTTACATACCATGACCCGTGCCATCTGCGAAGGTTCCAGGGTATAAGCGAGCAACCAAGAAGACTTCTTGAAGAAAGCCCCTATGAGTTCAGGGGGATGAAGAACCCCTGCAGATGTTGCGGGCTTGGCGGAGGCGTGAGCCTTACAAACTATGAGCTCTCCATGAAGATTGCAGAAAGAAAGGCGGAAAACATAAAAAGATGCGGGGCAGATGTGGTGGCAACCGCATGCCCTGGATGCATAGTACAGCTTAAGGATGCCCTGTATCACCACAATGTCAGGGCAAAGGTGGTGCATGTGGTGGAACTGTTATGATATACTTCATCCTCTCCATCCATAATCACCAGCCAGTGGGAAACTTCCACCATGTAATACAGAACTCCTTTGAAAGGGCATACAGACCCTTCCTTGAAAGCCTTGCAGAAAGAAGAAACATAAAGGCTGTGCTCCACATATCAGGCCCTCTGCTTGACTGGCTCGAGGAAAACCAGCCCGCATGCATAGAGCTCATAAAGACCATGGTTGAAAGAAAACAGCTTGAGCTTCTTGGAGGAGGCTACTACGAGCCAATACTCTCTGTGATTCCACCCGCAGACAGAATAGCCCAGATAAGGCTTATGACGGAGAGACTCAAAAAACTCTTCAATGCCACACCCTGCGGGATGTGGCTTGCAGAAAGGGTGTGGGACCCAACCCTGCCATCCTTTCTCAAAGAGGCGGGCATGGAATATGTGGTGGTGGATGACCACCACTTCCTCAGGGCAGGCCTTGAAGATATACGGGGCTACTATGTTACAGAAGATATGGGTGTGCCCGTAAGGGTGTTCGGCGGAAGCCAGAGACTTAGATACCTCATACCCTTCGAGGAAGTGGAAAAAATCGAGGCCCACATGAAACAGCCAGGAGACAGGCTTTTTGTGTTCGCAGACGATGGAGAAAAGTTCGGTGTGTGGCCAGGTACAGACCGATGGGTCTATGAGGAGGGCTGGCTTGAAAGGTTCTTTGACTGGCTTGAGACAAACTCAAGCTGGCTTAAAACAACCACATTCTCAGAATACATAAAAACCATGCCCCCAGAGGGTAGAATATACCTGCCACCTGTATCATACATGGAGATGGAAGAATGGGCACTGCCTGCAGAGGCATCCGCTGAATACACAAGGGTAAAAAAGGAACTTGAAGAGAGCGGAAGAAAGGATGTGGTAAGGTTTCTCCAGGGTGGATACTGGCGAAACTTTCTCTGTAAATACCCCGAGGCAGACTGGATGCACAAAAGGATGCTCCTTTTAAGCAGAAAACTCGGCTCCATGAAAAATCCCCCCAGAAAGGCGCTAATTCACCTCTACAGGGCACAGTGTAACGATGCGTACTGGCACGGGGTCTTCGGTGGACTTTATCTTCCACATCTCAGGGCAAGCGTGTATCAGAATATCATAAGCGCAGAGAGACTCGTTGACAACACAGAGGGTGTGCGTGTGGAGGTGGACGACATCAACGGAGATACAAAAAAAGAGGTCATAATAAAGAACAGCAATATGGCACTCTTTCTCTCGCCCGAAAGGGGCGGTAGCCTTGTTGAGCTCGACTACAGGCCAAAGGCGGTGAATCTGTTAAATGTGCTCTCAAGATGGAAGGAGGGCTATCACAAAGGGCTTAAGACAGAAAGACAGCCACAGAAAGACAACAGGGTAAAGAGCATACACCAGGAAATAAAACTTAAGGACCATACCATCCCCTCAGGGCTTTCCTTTGACAGGGAAAGAAGGGTATCCCTTGTGGACTCCTTCATAGAGTCCTCTCTTAAACCCTCGGAGTACTTTTCAGAGGACACACCAGCTGAAAGGCTGGGCAGAAGCCCCTACGGGTTTGAGGTGCTTAAAAGAGGTGTAAGGCTTGGTAGAGATACCACCTGTGGAAGGCTTGAAAAAACAGTAAGCATAGAGGAGGATGACACCATAAGGTTTCACTACCACCTTGAGCAAAAAGAGGATGGAAGGAATGTTGCCATAGAGTTTAACCTCTGTCTTCCAGGGGTGTGCGGGCCTGAAAGCTTCTATGTTGTCAGGGGAAGAAAGATAAGCCTTGGCTCAAGCTCAGAGCTCGAGTGTATAGACAGGTTCACCATGGAGGACAGAACCTGTGGAATAAGAATACTTTTTTGCTTTAGTGGTGCCATAACGGTGTGGCTTCATCCTGTGGAGACACTGTCCCTTTCAGAAAGCGGGCTTGAGCGAAACTACCAGGGCTCAACCGTGGTGCTCGTTGTGCCCACAGAGGTTATGATGGATGGGGGATTCTCCATCCTTAAAAAAATAGAAACCATCTGAGGAGAAAAGACCATGGAAGAACTGAAGACAAGGATAGAGAGGATAAAGGTGGTTATATTCGATGTGGACGGCGTGCTCACTGATGGAAGCATAATATACGATGACGGGGGAAGGGAACTCAAGGTGTTCAATGTAAGGGACGGGCACGGGATAAAGCTACTTAAAAGGTCTGGCATAGAGTGTGCCATAATGACATCCAGAAGGTCAGCCGTGGTGGACAAAAGGGCAGAGGAACTGGGCATAGAGATGGTCATACAGGGGGCAAAGGATAAGCTTGTCGCCTACAGCGAGTTCAAGGAGGCCACAGGATACACCGACGAGGAGATAGCCTACATGGGAGATGACCTTGTGGACATGCCAGTTATGAGAAGGGCAGGGCTTGCCATAAGCGTGTGTGACGGGGTGAAGGAGCTTAAGGAGATAGCCCACTACATAACAGAAAACAGGGGTGGCAGAGGGGCGGTAAGAGAGGTTGCAGAGCTCATTCTAAAGACCAGGGGACTCTGGGACGAGGTCATGAAACGCTACCAAAGATAAAACTTTACACCCCATATGGCTGGTGTTATAATTTTATCTGAGACTACCCTCAAAAGGGGGCAATCTAAAGACCTTGCCATGGTGAACAGAAGAATAAGAGCTCTTCTGTTTTTTTTCATAATTCTGGGCATGGGCGGGCTTGCGGTAGCAGTAATGCTGATGGACAGGAAAGAAAATGGCATGGTGGTAGTGGAATCCGCAGGTGCACTTAAAAGGCTTGAGAAGATTAACCTCTACGGTGTGGATGGAAAAAGAAAGGTGTGGGAGCTATTTGCAGACAGGGGTGTACAGAAAACAGAGGATGTGATACTGCTCGATAATGTGAAGCTCATCCACCACCTGGATGGCAGAAGCCATGTGCTTACAGGCAGAAGGGCAAGCTATGACAGAAAACAAAAAGAGATAGAAGTTGAAGGCGATGTGAAGGTGGTCTCATCAGAGGGATATACACTCCTTACAGGTTTTCTCAAATACTCTCTTTCCAGAAAGAAGGTTTTCACGGACAGACCGTTAAGGTTTCTCTCGGACAAGATGGATGTGGAGGGCGTGGGGCTTGAGGCAGACCTTACAGCCAGCAGGATAAAAGTGCTCAAAGAGGTAAGAACGGTTCTGAAAGATGTGTTTATTTAAAAAAAAAGTAAAAACAATAGTCGTGGCCATGGTTTTTTTATTTTCTCTCGTCCACAGCGATATGTATGGTGAGGAGGCTGAAAGGAACACCATAAACATAGTATCAGACACAATGGAGGTTGACTCCGACAGAAAGCTTATCACCTTTAGTGGAAATGTGGTTGCTGAGGAGGACTTCACGGTGTGCAGTGACAGGCTCTACATCCATTATACTGGCAGAGACGAGATAAAACAGATGATAGCAGAGGGCAATGTGAGGATTGTACAGGGTGCAAAGGGCGCAAGGGGAGACAAAGCGGTATACAACAGGGACACAAGGGTGGTGGTTATAACAGGCTCTGCAGAGGCCATAGAGTGTGACGATGTCGTAAGAGGTGATAGAATAACCCTTTACCTTGACACAAACGATGTGCTCGTTGAAGGTGGCGGTAACCGAAGGGTAAGGGCAACGATAATGCCAGAGAAGAAGGAATGCAGAGAGGTATCCGCAGGTGAAGTGCTTGAGTGCCCGTAATCTGGTAAAGTCATTCAGAGGCAGAAGGGTCATAGATGATGTAAGCCTCGAGGTGAGAGACGAAGAGGTGGTTGGCCTTCTTGGCCCAAACGGGGCAGGTAAGACCACCACATTTTACATGATAGTGGGGCTCATCAAGCCCGACAGTGGCTCCGTATATCTCAACGATGTGGATATAACAGATATGCCCATGTACGAGAGGGCAAGATGCGGGGTGGGATACCTCTCGCAGGAGCCATCGGTGTTCAGAAAACTCACTGTAAGAGAAAACATAATGGCGGTTCTGGAGTTTCAGGATATGACGGATGCAGAAAGAGAGGAAAAAACAGAAAGCCTTCTGAAAGAGCTTGGCATAGGGCACCTTGCAGACATAAAGGCATACACCCTTTCGGGTGGAGAGAGAAGAAGGGTGGAGATAGCCAGATGCCTTGCGCTGAGCCCCTCTTTTCTGCTTCTCGATGAGCCATTCAGCGGTATAGACCCCATAGCAGTGGATGGACTGCAGGATATTGTGACAGGACTTAAGAGAAAGGGCATGGGAATACTCATAACAGACCACAATGTGGAGGCAACACTCAGGATATGTGACAAGGCCTACATAATAGACAGGGGAAGCATTCTCGAAAGGGGCACCCCTGAGGATATACTCTCAAGCCCGCGTGTAAGAGAGGTATATCTGGGAGAACGATTCACACTATAGAAACTATACAGGATGTTGCAACCGTGAGCTACGAGTTCAAACAGGAACTTAAACTAACACAGAAGTTGCTCCTGACACCCCAGCTGAGACTGGCAATAAAGCTTCTTCAGCTTTCAAGACAGGAGCTCGTTGAACTTGTAAGGGAGGAACTTGAGAAGAACCCTGTGCTTGAGGACGGCAGACTCGATGTGGATGATGTCCCACCTCCAGAGACCAGACCCACCGAGGTGGAGTGGCAGGATTACCTGGAAGGGCTCGACGACTACAATGTAAGGGCAGGACTCGGAGGTATCAATACCTCAGAGGAGGACTACAGAGACGGGCTTATCGAGAGACTTTCATCCTTTGAGACCACACTCAAGGAACATCTCATGTGGCAACTCAACAGCTCACAGCTTAACGAAAGGGAGAAAAAGATAGGTGAGTTCATAATAGGCAACATAGACGAGGATGGCTACCTGAGGATGATTGAACGCGGAAACCTGGACGATGAAACATACAGGGCACTTACCATAAAGGAGATTGCCACATCCATAGAGGTCTCACCCAGAGAGGTGGAATATGTGCTCGATGTGATTCAGGAGTTCACCCCACCAGGTGTTGGGGCCATAACCCTTAAGGAATGCCTTCTCATACAGATACACCAGAAAAATATAGACCCCATAGTAGTCCCCATAGTGGAAGACCACCTTGAGCTTCTCGCAAGAAAAGACTATAAGGCCATAGCCAGAAGCCTTGGCGTGGATGAAAAAGAGGTCATGAGAGGGGCAAGGCTTGTATCAGAGCTTTTAAACCCCGTGCCAGGGGCAGGCTTCGGCAGAGACGAGGCAAGGGCCGTAGTGCCAGATGCCTATGTGTACAAGGTTGGCGATGAATACCTGGTGGTGCTCAACGAGGATGGCCTGCCAAAACTCAACATAAGCTCCTATTACAAGAAACTCATAGAGAATAACGAGTTAGCAACAAAAGAGGTAAGGGAATACATAAAGGATAAGTTCCATTCCGCCGTGTGGCTTATAAAGAGCATACACCAGCGCCAGAGAACACTTAAAAGGGTGGTGGAGAGTATAATAGGGTTTCAGCGGGATTTCCTCGACAGGGGGCTTCGCTACCTTAAACCACTTGTGCTCTCAGATGTCGCAAAGGACATTGGCATGCATGAGTCCACAATAAGCAGGGTTACAACAAACAAGTATGTGCAGACACCCAGGGGAATATTCGAGCTCAAGTACTTCTTCTCAACAGGGGTGAGCAGTTCCACAGGGGTTATAACACCGGAGTATGTGAAGGAAAAACTAAAGGAAATCATAGAGGCAGAAGACCCGTCAAACCCCCTTACAGACCAGCAGATAGTGGAAAGGCTTAAAAGATTCAACATCACCGTTGCAAGAAGAACCGTTGCAAAGTATCGTGAGGAACTGGGCTATCTTTCCTCAAGCAGGCGCAAGCGTCCATAAAAAATAAAAGTGGTGGAGGAGTTGCCATGCATATCACAGTTACATTCAGACACATGGAATCTTCAGAGCCTCTAAAAAGATACGCAGAGGAGAAGACAAAGAGAATAGAAAAGTACCTTGAGGAACCCATCGAGGTCCACTGGGTGCTCTCTGTTGAGAAGATACGACACATGGCAGAGGCAACCGTGGTTGCCAAAAACATAAGTATAAACGCACGCGAGGAAACACAGGATATGTACTCCGCAATAGACCTCGCCATAGACAAACTGGAAAAACAGGTGAAAAAACACAAAGAAAAGGTCAAAAACCACAAACACACAGAGAATGTGAAGACCTATATGCCTGCTGTAACAGAAACAGAAAAGACCCCAAAGGTGGTGAAAATAGAAAACATGTTTGTAAAACCCATGACACTTGAAGAGGCAACTCTGCAGATGGAGCTTTCAAAGAGAAACTTTCTTGTATACACAGATTCCACAACGAGCACCATAAATGTACTCTACAGAAGAGAGGATGGAAACTTTGGCCTTATAGAGACACGAACAAAATAGAGAGGGTGAGTGTACAAAATGAAGGTTACCGATGTTCTGACAAAGGAGCTCATAATTCCCGAGCTCAAGGGTAAGGAGAAAAGAGAGGTTCTCGAAGAGATGTCCCAGGAGCTTGCCAGAAAGGTGGATGGCCTCAATAAGGAGCGATTGCTGGAGCTTCTGCTCGAAAGAGAAAAACTGGGCAGTACGGGAATAGGCCATGGGGTCGCCATACCGCATACGAAAATCAAGGGTATAGATGGAATCATAGTTGCCTTTGGAAGGAGCAAAAAGGGGGTAAATTTTCAGTCAATGGACAACAGACCCGTGCACATCTTCTTCCTCATAGTTGCCCCCGAGGACTCCACCGTACTGCATCTGAAAGTGCTCGCAAGTATATCAAGGCTTCTTAAAGATGGTGCCTTCAGAAAGAGACTCATAAAGGCATCAACAAAAGAGGACATATACAGGATAATAGAGGAAGAGGACAACAAGGTCCTTAAAAGTGCTATAGCATAATGGCTGTAAAGATAAAAGAGCTTCTGAAGGAAAAGACCCTGGGACTGCGCTCTCTAACCAGCGAGGCACTTCTGTCTCTCAAGGCTGTTAAAACGCCCAGGATACAGAAAACAGGGCTCCTTCTTACAGGGCTTATAAAGGAACTGCTCCATGCAGAGAGGATACAGATACTCGGAGCAGCAGAGATAAGGTATCTCAACAGCCTGGGCGAGAGAAAAAAAAGGGAGACCCTTAAGGTCTTCCCGCGCACTGTGCCCGCAATAGTGATAACAAGGGGGCTACGCCCGCCAAAGGAACTGCTTGGGTTCGCCGAAAAGGAGGGCATACCTGTTCTCACCACACATCTTACCTCCTCGGTATTCATAGAAAGGCTTATAAAGTTTCTTGAGGAAAGGCTTGCCCCCACAACCCTTGTTCACGGTGTGCTGGTGGATATACTGGGCATAGGGGTGCTCATAACCGGTAAAAGTGGAATAGGAAAGAGCGAATGTGCACTGGACCTTATATCCAGGGGTTACAGGCTCGTTGCAGATGATGCTGTTATTGTAAAAAAGATATACCCCTCAACACTCTTCGGTATGGCATCTGATAAGATACCGTACCACATAGAGGTCAGGGGAATAGGCATAATGAATGTCAAGGATATATTCGGCATTACCGCAATAAGAGAGAAGAAGCAGATGGACATGGTGGTTGAGCTCGTAAGCTGGGATCCGAAGGGAGACTACGAGAGACTCGGACTCGAGGAGAAGACCTGCGAGATACTCGGCGTGGAACTGCCACACCTTAAGGTGCCCGTAAGCCCCGGGCGAAGTGTGGCAACCATAGTGGAGGTGGCAGCAAGAAACCAGCTTCTTAAGATAATGGGATATCCCACGGGCAGGGAACTTGTGGAAGACCTCATACCAGTATCACCAAAGAAGCCAAGGCTTAAGAAGGTAAAGGGTTGAGGGGTATGTAAACAAAGCAGGTGGCATGTGGTTTCGGCACTTCACCTGGCTGGATGCTGTCCGTGGTCTGATGGAATTACTTTGTGGTATCTGTGCGGGAAAGGTATGAAACTTAAAAGCTTTGGGAATGTTGTATCAACTGCTGCGGCATCAACAGCTTGCCAGCGGGTAATCCACAGGAAGCGACAGTAACTTGAGGTATATACAGCTGGTAGTACTTACAGGCCCCTCAGGGGCGGGAAAGAGCACAGCCATAAAGGTGCTCGAGGATATAGGCTTTTTTTGCGTTGACAATCTGCCGGTAACGCTTCTGCCAAAGTTTCTTGAGCTTGTTGCCCAGGGCAGAGAAATCACCAGGGTTGCCATAGTGGTGGATGTAAGAGAGAGGGGATTTCTTAAAGAGTTCCCTGCAATATACAGGACAATAAAGGAAGAGGGCTACAGGGGAGAGCTAATATACCTGGATGCAACAGATAGTGCACTGGTAAGAAGGTTCAGCGAGACCAGAAGAAAACACCCCCTTTCGGATGTGGACAACCCCCTTGAGGGTATCGCAAGGGAAAGGGAGCTTCTGAAGGAGCTCAAGGCCAGTGCAGATAGAATTATAGATACAACCCACTTTACCGTTCATCAGCTGAAGGAATACATAAGGGAGTACTTCTCCACGCCCGTTGATGAAAACCGAATGATACTGAACCTTCTGTCATTTGGCTACAGGTACGGGCTTCCTGCGGATGCAGATATAGTTATGGATGTGAGGTTTCTGCCAAATCCGTATTTCGTTGATGAGTTCAAGGGGCTTGATGGAAAGAACGAGCAGGTAAGGGAATTTGTATTCCACAAAAAGGGCGCACAGGAGTTTATAGAGAGATTCAGAGCCCTGCTTGACCACCTCATACCACTTTACTGGAAAGAGGGCAAGGCATATCTTACAATAGCCATAGGATGCACAGGTGGAAGACACCGCTCGGTTGCTGTTGTGGAAAGGCTCGCAGAAGAGCTCAAAGATATGCCCGTGGATGTACGAAAAAGACACAGAGATATAGAAAAATAGGACAGGCCCCATGATAGGAGGAATAATAGTAACCCATGGAGAACTTGCACGGGCACTTCTCGATGTGGTGGCAGGCATCACAGGAGAGACAGCCAGTATAGAGGTCATCTCCGTAACACGCAGGGACTCCACAGAGGATGTGTTCACAAGACTCAAAGAGGCCATAACCACCGTGGACCAGGGCGAGGGCATAGTTATATTCACCGATATGTTCGGAGGAACACCGACCAACATAGCACTCACATTCCTGGAAGAGGGAAAGATAGAGGTGGTCGCAGGGGTGAATCTACCACTTCTGCTTAAGTTTGTAAACAAAAGGGGCGAGATGGAGTTTAAAGAACTCATGGCAAAACTCGTTGAAGAGAGCAAAAAGAGTATAGTATTTGCAAGCAACATACTGAAGAGAAAAAAAGGATGATTCTACTTGTAAGAGTTGACGATAGACTCCTTCACGGACAACTGCTCAGCTCATGGATACCCTTCATGAAGGCTGACATGCTCGTGGTGGTATCCGATGAGGTGGCAAAGGACAGCCTCAGAAAGGCGATTATAAGGGAGTGCGGTGACGAGAGCCTTAAGGTGGTCATAAAGGGTGTAAGAGAGGTTGTAAGGGAGATAAACTGCGGGGACTTCAGAGATGTAAGGGCAATACTGGTTGTGGCAAGTCTCAGGGATGCCATGAGGCTCTACGAGGAGGGACTCACCTTCAGCTCCCTCAACCTGGGCAACATCCACCACCGGGACGGAGGCGGTAGAATGCTCTGTCCCTCGGTTATCCTCAACAGGGAGGACGAGGAGATAATAGAAAAACTCAAACGCCTCGGTGTGAACATAGATATAAGGGATTTGCCAACGCGCACCCCCGTGCCATATATAAAAAGAGAGAATCAGGAGTAATGCGTAGCTTCCATGAAAGGAGCGGTAAAAAAGACATTCACCATAAAGAACAGACTCGGACTGCACGCAAGGGCAGCATCGAAGTTTGTAAAACTTGCTAACAGGTTCAATTCGGATATATTTGTGGAAAAGGATGGCAAAGAGGTAAACGGAAAGAGCATTATGGGCATACTCATACTCGCTGCAGGCTGTGGCTCCAGGATAACCATAAGGGCCTGTGGCGATGATGCCCAGAAGGCTGTGGCAAAGCTTGGAGAACTTATAGACAGCAGATTCGGCGAGGATGAATGACAGAAAAGAGACCATACTGCTAAGAGGCATAGGGGTCTCCCCGGGTATAGTCATAGGCAGGGCATATGTGGTTGATAGCAGGGTGCCAGACACCGTTAAGTACTGCCACATAGATAAGTATGCCATAGACAGGGAGATAGAGAGATTCGAGCACGCACTTAACACATCCAGAGAACAGCTTGAAAGGATAAAGAACAAACTGAAACAGGAGGGCAGGGCAAAGGAACACATAGCAATCATAGATGCCTATCTCATGATACTCGGAGACCAGATGCTCATAGACGAGACAAAAAGACTCATAAGGGAAAAACGCATGAACGCTGAATGGGCACTCAAGGAGGTGTTAAGAGACATTGTCAAACTCTTCGACAGCATGGATGACCGCTACTTCAAGGAGAGAAGCCAGGATGTGGAACACATAGTGGACAGAATCATAATGAACCTCTCAGGACACAAGAGAACCTCCATAACAGACATAGATGAGCCCTCGGTGATAGTGGCACACGAGCTTTCACCCACTGACACAGCCCAGATGTCGAGAACCAAGGTGCTTGCCTTTCTCACCGATGTGGGTGGCAAGACATCACATACCGCCATAATGGCAAGGTCTCTTGAGATTCCGGCTGTGGTGGGGCTTGAGGATGTAACACGAAAGGTTGCCACAGGAGATACGGTTATAGTGGACGGGCTTACAGGTGCGGTGATAATAAATCCATCAAAAAAGATTATAGATGTATATAGAAGGCGCAGTCAGAGGTACGAGCAGTACAACAGGATGCTCCACCACTACAAGGACCTTCCCGCAGAAACCCCTGATGGTAGAAGAATTAAGCTTCTGGGCAATATGGAGATAGCAGAGGAGATTGACTCGCTTCTTGACCACGGTGCAGAGGGCATAGGGCTTTACAGGAGCGAGTTTCTCTATCTTAACAGAAGGGACCTTCCCACAGAGGAGGAACACCTTGCAGCCTACAGCCATGTTGCAAGGCTTATGAAACCAAAGCCAGTGGTTATACGCACCCTTGACCTTGGAGGAGATAAGTTTCTGCCCATGGAACCCTCCGCAGAGATAAACCCTGCCATGGGACTGCGTGCCATAAGGTTCTGTTTTAAAAGACCCGATATATTCAAGACCCAACTGCGTGCCATCCTGAGGGCATCCAGGGAGGGTAACATAAGGGTTATGTTTCCCATGATATCCGGCATAGAGGAGATAAGAAGGGCAAAGGCATATCTTGAGGAGGCAAAGGAGGAACTCAAAAAAGAGGGCAGGGAGTTTGACCCGCACATAAAGGTTGGTGTGATGATAGAGGTGCCATCTGCGGCACTCATAGCAGACCTTCTTGCAAGGGAGGTTGACTTCTTCTCCATAGGAACAAACGACCTTCTGCAGTACTCGCTTGCCATAGACAGGGTTAACGAGCATGTTGCATACCTCTATGAGCCATTTCATCCAGCGGTGCTTAGAATCATAAAGGGTGTGGTAGACTCTGCAGGGAAACACAACATAGAGGTAAGTGTGTGCGGGGAGATGGCAGGTGAGATAGAGCATGCCCTCATATTCATAGGGCTTGGCATAGAGCAGTTGAGCATGAACGCAACTTCACTTCTCAAGGTGAAACGCCTTATAAGGTCCATAAACTACAGTGACGCACGGGAGATAACAGAGAAGGCCCTGCAGTTCTCCACCGCAATGGAGGTGGAGGGGTTTGTTACCTCAAGGCTCAGAGAGTTCTATAGGGAAGAATTCTGGGGTGTGTACTGAGGGCACAGAAGGGTCTGCCCTTGCGGTCATGTTCAGGGTGCCATCTGCTGGCAGGGTGAAAACAAGGCTCACCCCTCCGCTTACAAAAAAAGAGGTGTTCCTTCTTTACACACTCTTCCTTGAAGACCTTTTTACATCCCTGAAAGGGCTTGAGGACATACACATCTATGGCTTCTACACACAGGATGGCATGATTTCTGCCATACCAGATGCTGTAAGAGATGTGGCAACCCTTCTGCCACAGAGGGGCAGGGGACTCGGTGAGAGGATACTTCATACCTTCTCAACATTATTCTCCATGGGATACAGCAGGGTTGTAACCATCGGAAGCGATAGCCCTGATGTGCCCCTGGAACACATACAGAAGGCCTTCAGCATGCTCTCTACAAGAGACTGCGTTATAGGGCCTGCAGAGGATGGTGGCTACTACCTTATAGGGCTTAAGTATCCCTGGAAGGGGCTGTTTGTGGACATACCCTGGAGCACATCCCGTGTGCTCGAGACCACCCTGCAGAGGGCCCGTTACCTCTCGGTAGATTATACCCTGATAGATGGCTGGTACGATGTGGACGATACCACAGGGCTTTTAAGACTTACGAAGCGTAACCGAAAGAGCCTTCTGAGCTCATCCTTTGCAGGAGAACTGCTTGATGTTTTTTAGAAGAAGAAAGAAGGCCATACGCACGGGGCTTGCCCTCGGTGGTGGTGCTGCAAGGGGCTGGGCACACATAGGGATTATAAGGGCCATTGAAGATGCAGGGGTAAGGATACACTCGGTTGCAGGCACCAGCATAGGTGCACTGGTTGGGGCCATATACTGTGCAGGCAGACTTAAAGAGCTTGAGAAGATTG
Source organism: bacterium (assembly GCA_027017505.1). Taxonomy (GTDB): domain Bacteria; phylum Desulfobacterota; class GWC2-55-46; order GWC2-55-46; family DRQE01; genus DRQE01. Next base: position 466 of record JALUQR010000025.1, on the reverse strand, counting down.
CAGACAAGGTCCACATAAAACAGCTACTTTACTTCGTTGATGTGGTCTTCCCCCGTTCAGGGCTCATAGATGGAAAGAAGATAGTGGACTTTATAAAGGAGCTTACAGGTAGCCCCCGTATAGAGGAGCTTTCTGTTCCCTTCTGTGCGGTGGCAACAGACCTTGCCACAGGAAAAGAGGTGAGGCTGAAAGAGGGAGACCTTCTTGATGCGGTAAGGGCAAGCATATCCATACCAGGTATATTCACCCCGCTTGTTAAAGACCACATGATACTGGTGGATGGAGGGCTTGTAAACCCCGTGCCAGTGGATGTGCTGAAAGACCTCGGGGCAGACCACATAATAGCTGTGGACCTTAACCACCAGACAGGCAGGGTCAGACTGAAGGAGGGGCCCGAAAAAAGGAAAACCCCCTCAAGAAAAAACCGTATCTCACGGCTTATGGCAGAGAGGTTTAACATAAAGGA
>JALUQR010000024.1 GCA_027017505.1 bacterium | reverse complement strand
AGCTTGCTGCAAGCGCTGCACAGGGCACCCTGGATGACGCAACACGCAGTTACTACAACAACGAGTACAACCAGCTGAGAAGCGAAATCCAGAGGATAGCAGAGACAACAGAGTTTGGCGGTAAAAAACTGCTAAATGGCTCGGTTACATCACTTACCCTGTTCATAGGGTTCAAGAACAGCATCAACGATGAGCTGGCAATAAACCTTGCTAATCTCACGGTGGGGACTAACGGGCTTAATATCTCGGCAGATGCACTGACCGGTATTACAGCTGCAAAAAATGCTTTAGATACCATAAGTGCAGCACTCAAGACAGTGAACGATGCACGAGCCATATATGGTGCCTCCACGAACAGGCTCCAGGCAGCGCTGAGCAACCTGCAGGTTACATTCACGAACTTCCAGGCAGCAGAGTCCAGAATAAGAGATGCGGACTTCGCCTACGAGACAGCCATGTTCACCAGAAACCAGATACTCGTGCAGGCAGGTGTGTCAGTGCTGGCACAGGCAAACTTCCTGCCACAGACGGTGCTCACGCTACTTGGAGGCTAATGACAGAAAGACAACAGGTGGGAGACCTGCCACAGGTCTCCCACCAATAACCTGAACAGACCATGGAAAGGGATGTTAAAAACATAACAGGTATCATAAGCTACATGAACTACGAGATGTGGAAAACAGGAACCACACTCCATAGAGGTGTGGTAGACAGGGAAGGAAAAAGTGTGCCCACGGAAAAAAACAGGGAAACAGGAGACAGGAATATTGAAAAAATAGTCGCACAGCTTAAAAAAACCATAGAACGACTCAATGTGGAGCTGAAACTCGAGGTGGATAGAGAAAGCAACACCGTTGTGGTGAAGGTGCTTGACCCTGAGACAAAAAAAATATTAAGACAGATACCCCAGGAGGAACTCCTGGAGTTAAGAAAGAGAATGGAAGAACTCATGGGATTGCTGTATGACAGGAAGAGCTAAGAGATTATTTTAATAAAGGAGGATTCCCTATGGCCATCACAACCTCAACAGGGCTTATAAGTCAGATAGACTATCAGGCACTCATAGAACAGCTGGTTCAGCTAAAGCGTATACCCGTGGATGAGCTCATAGCAACAAAAGATAGACTCAAAGAGATAGACAGTGCATACTCCATCCTTGAGTCAAGATTGAAAGACCTGAGAAGCGCAGCGGATGAACTGCGCACCGCCACAGGCTTTAAGGTGTTTACCACAGATGTCACCGATAGCTCCATTCTGTCTGCCACCGCATCCTCAAGCGCTACAGAAGGGGTATACTCGATAGTTGTAAATTCTGTTGCCAAATCACACAAACTCATAGCAAGCGGGGTGAGTGATTCAAACACAACAGCAATAGCGTCAACAACAGGCTCATTCAAGTTCACCGTGGGCAGTAGCACAGAGTATTCTGTAAGTGTTGACACAACAACCACCCTTGAAGACCTCAGGGATGCCATAAACAACCTGAACGCAGGGGTTACCGCAACCATCGTAAACGAGGGCTCCGGCACAGACCCCTACAGGCTGATACTCACAAGCGATTCCACAGGCACGGCAAACACCATAACCATAACACAGAACGATACAGACCTTACATTTTCAGAACTCCAGTCCGCACAGGATGCATCCATTACCGTGGACGGGCTCAGCATAACGAGAAGCTCCAACACCATAAGCGATGTAATAGAGGGGGTAACCATTGAGCTTAAAAGCGCAGACTCCACAAAGACGATTAACCTTACGGTGTCAAGAGATATAGAAGAGGTGGAGAAAAAGATTATAGCATTCATAGATAAATACAACGCTGTGGTAAACCATATAAGGAATAACAACAGGTATGACACTGATACCGGTGTTGCAGGAGCATTCTTCGGAGACCCCATAGCAAGAAGTGTGTGGGACGATTTGAGAAGAACACTGACATCCGCAATAAGCGGACTGCCAGATACCATGAACAGACTCATACACATAGGTGTTACAACGAGTAGCGATACCGGAACCATGTCCATAGACTCTTCGGAACTCCTGGATGCACTGAACAGTAACTTTGACGATGTGGTCAACCTGTTCATAGATGGAAGCTCAACAGATGGCTTTGCGTCCCTGGTGTATGACCTTACGGATGATATGCTCGACTATGTGGATGGCCGTATAACTAATAAGATAGAAAACCTCAACGATAATATATCAGACTTGGAAGAGGAGATAGCCAGAAAGGAGAACGAGATACTCCTGTACCAGGAACAGCTACGAATTCAGTTCGCAAGCCTGGAGAAACTCCTTGCAGGACTCCGTGCCCAGGGAGACTTCCTGGCAAGCCTGTAAGATGGGGAGGTAAAAAAGATATGAGCAGTGTTGCAAAATACCAGAAGATAGAGCTGACCACAGCTGACCCTGTGGAAATGATAATAAAACTGTACGATGGGATAATAAGATTTAACAACCTCTCCAAGAAGGCCATAGAGGAAGGCAACATAGGTGAAAGAAACCATTACATAAACAGGTCAATCGCAATAATAAGTGAGCTTGCAGGCTCACTCAACACAGAAGAGGGCGGAGAGGTTGCCTACAACCTTGCAAGGTTGTACGAGTACTCCATAAACGCACTTAACACCGCCAACATCAAGAACGATACCGCACTGATAGATTCTGTAACAAGGGTCATAGAAGAACTCAAAAAAGGATGGGAAGGTATACTGAACAATGGAAAAACTGGATAACACCGAGAGAGAAGAGATAACAATACTCAGGGAACTTATAGAACTGTCAGAAAAACAGCTTCACCTTATGGGTGAGAGACGCCTTGAGGAACTCCTGGGGATAACCGCACAGAGGGAAAAACGCTTCGAAGAGCTGAAACGAATCCTCTCTGAAAGAAACCGCAGAGACCCTGAACTTAAAAGGCTTGTAAAGACCCTTCTTGAAAAGGACGGCAAACTCACACTCAATATAGAATCAGAACTCCAGAACATAAAGGAAAAGATCTACCGCATACCCACCAGACTCAAAGCACTGAGGACCTACACCAGAATCCAGGGCTATAACAGCAGAGGCTGAAGAATACCTCCTGGTCCTAAAGTTTTGCCAGAATCAGCCGATATAAAAACTGGATGATAAAACCTTTCTGTAAGAGGCCTTGCGATGATAGACGAGAAGTTTAAGGTGCTTATAGTGGACGATGACAGTACATTGAGGGAACTGCTCTCAGAAACCATCCAGGGTATGGGTTATACGGTAGACACCGCAGGAGACGGCCATGAGGCCCTTAAGAAACTTAAAAGAGAAAGATACGATGTGGTGGTCGCAGATTTGAAGATGCCAGGAATGGACGGGCTGACCCTTCTTGACCACATAAAGTCACTGGATGGAAACATACTGGTTATCATAATAACCGCCTATGCCACACTTGAGAGTGCGGTTAAGGCAATAGAGAAGGGCGCCTACGATTATATAGCAAAACCCTTCAGACTCGATGAGTTCGTTGTGGTTGTAAGAAATGCCTGCGAGAAACTGAGACTCCTCAGACAGAGAGATAGCCTCCTTGAGGAACTGCGGGGTGCATACGCAGAACTTGAGAGGCTTAAAAAAGATGTGGGATAAAGACCTCAAACAGAGGGCGATACACAGATGATAAGGTACCCACATATACTCGTTGTGGATGACGAAGAATCCATAAGAGAGCTTGTGGTTGAGGTGTTCTCCAAGAGGGGGTGGAATGTTGATGTGGCAGAGAGTGCGGAAAAGGGGCTTGAGCTTATGGCAAGAAAGAACTTCGATGTTATCATAAGTGACATAATGATGCCAGGTGTGAGCGGGCTTAAGTTTCTCAAGTATGTAAAAGAGGTATCTCCCTCAACCGCTGTTATACTCATAACAGGGTATCCCTCCATAGACATAGCGGTGGATGCGGTAAAGAACGGTGCCTTCGACTTTATAGTCAAGCCCTTCAGTATAGATAAGCTGGAACTTACGGTAAAGAAGGCTGTCATAATGTCCTCCACCAGACAGAGGGACGAAAGAACGGGCAGAATACAGGACAGGGCAGAAGAAATATCATCAGTACATACCATAGATGAGGCACTCGACAAGGCAAGGGACAAAAAGGAGGTCTTCAGGCGTATCTGTGAGCTTGCACACACCATAGTGAATGGCGATAAGGCATTCGTTATGCTATACGACAGGGAACGGGATGAGCTTTTCATCAAGACCGCAATCAACTATGACAGGTCTCCCACAGGTATGGTTGTTTCTGCCAGGAAGGAACCCTTCAAGAGCGTTATAGAGAACAGGTGCTATTCCTATTCACTTGTGCATGACAGGGAGCTTGCCCCGCTGTTTGATAAAGAATACATTGCGGGAGAACTCCTCATAGTTGTGCCGGTTATCATAAAGGGAGAGCCAGCTGTACTGATAGGAGTAACACTTAAAGGTGAAGGGGCAAGGGAGTTTACGGTGAAGGATATATCACTTCTTACGAATCTTTCCAGTAAGGCTTCGCTCAAGCTTGAGAATATCTCGCTTACAGAAAACATACTGGCCAATATATTCACCACCATAGATTCTCTCATAAAGGCCCTTGACGCAAGAGACACATACACAAAAGACCACTCACAGAGGGTTACCACATACGCCATGAGCATAGCAAAGGCATACGGATGTTCAGAAGACCTTCTTGACAGTATAAGCTTTGCAGGCCCACTGCATGACATTGGAAAGATAGGCATAAGGGACGAGATACTGCTCAAGAAAGGACCATTCACCGAAGAGGAGAGAAAGATTATGAACACCCATGTGCTGAGGGGCTGTGAGATACTGAAGCCACTTAACCTGATGGAGTCAGAAAGGGCGGTTGTCCTGTATCATCACGAAAGATGGGATGGCACAGGATATCCAGAGGGATTGAGGGAAGATGAAATCCCCCTTATTGCCCGAATATTCAGCGTTGCGGATACATTCGATGCCATGACAACCACACGCCCCTACCGTAAGGCCCTGAGCTTTGAGATGGCATATAACGAAATATTGAGATGCAGGGGAACCCAGTTCGACCCACAGGTGGTTGAGGCCTTCATGGAAAGCGATATAGTTACCACCTTCAAGATGCTATCAAAAGAAAACATCGTCTGAACATGAGCAGAAGAGAACATATAAGGATAGAAGATATACTGCCCATATACTATGAACCATACAGGGAAGATGCCAGGGAGCCAGAATGGGACATACTGTTTGAACAGATAGAGCCTGGTGTAAAGGAAGATGCAAGGCTCTATGAGCTTCTGTTTGATATGAACCAGAAGATAAACCTTCTGGTAGAACACCTGACCAGAAAGGACGGCCTCAAGATACCCACTGCAAGACACATAAATATAAGTGGTGGTGGAATGAGTTTTGTTACCAGCGACACATTTAAAGAAGGAGACAGACTCATTGTAAAACTCTTTCTTCCAACATATCCCAGGCTTCTCAAACTCAAGTGTGAAGTGGTAAGGGTTATGAGAAAGGACGATGAAAATTACAGAATAGCCCTGAAATATGTGGATATAGACGAACGGACAAGGGACTCCCTTATAAAATACATATTCGCAAGACAGAGAGAACACCTGAGAAGAAAAAAAGAAGACCACAAGAAAAGGTCAAACAGCCCCGCCCACTAATCCCATCGTGACTTTCTGGAATTCTCTGATATTATATTAATACATACATTTTAAAAATCTCAAAAGGAGGAAAGGCAATGTGGACTGTCAGGTTGTGCACATTGATAACGGTGGTTGTTATAGGCGGGCTGTCCTTTTTTGGCACACCCGTTCATGTAAGGGCACAGGATATGAGCATGCCCATGAATATGGGTATGATGGGCATGCACAGGATGTGCCCCATGATGGGCGAGGGGGTGAAGATAGAGATAAAGGAACTTGAGGATGGTATAAGTATCACCTACAGGGCGAGTGACCCCAGAGAGATAAAACGCCTTAAGATTATGGCACGGATGATAAAGCTCATGAAGGAGATGATGGAACTGCAGTAGAACAGGTGATGTTGACAGAGATATCCATATCTGGTATCTAAAAATTAATCAATCCCTGTGCCCGAGTGGCGGAACCGGCAGACGCAAGGGACTTAAAATCCCTTGGCGCATAGCGCCGTGTGGGTTCGAATCCCACCTCGGGCACCAGTAAAATCAAGCACTTACGCCTTCGAGGCATTTTCAATTTCATTCCCGGATACCCCGATTGTGATAAAATTGTGATAAAATTTGTTCCACCCTTACCTCGAACTCCTCTATACCTTTCCTCAGGCTTTCCACGGAGTG
>JALUQR010000023.1 GCA_027017505.1 bacterium | reverse complement strand
GAGATAGTTGAGTCCACAACAGTACCGGTTTAGATGAACCTTCCAAAACTTATATCCGCACCACTGCCATGGCTCACACTCCTGGGTGGCCGTATATTCCGCAGAAGCCCTACCACATCTTACCCCTCGTTTGAGCTCTCAAGAACACTCAGATTCACAAAAGATGGCTGGCGCTTTGTACTGCTACTTCTCGTTATAGGAATATCTGCCATAAACACCGGAAACAACCTGCTCTACCTTGTGGTGGCAACGCTACTCTCACTTATAATCATATCAGGCATATTGAGCGAGCTTGTACTGCAGAACCTGCACATAAAAAGAGAACTTCCAGCTGTCATCCACAAAAACAGTGTGGTGCCTGTAAGAATATCCGTTGAGAACAGAAAGGGGCTTGTTGCCTCCTATTCCTTCTGGGTGGAAGAACTCCCTCAGGAGGGCCTTGAGTGTGAACCCCTCTACATTGTAAAGCTTGAAGCGGGAGGAAAGAAAGAGGGTATCGCAAGGTACACATTTACCAGAAGGGGCAGGATGAAACTCAGCGGTATTGTGGTTGCAACAAGATTTCCCTTCGGGTTCTTCGTTAAGATGAGAAGGCTACCATCCGCACAGGAGGTGGTTGTGTATCCTGCCATAGTGGAGGCAGGTCTTCCTGAGGTTAACCCTGCTGGAGAGCATGGAGCCACATCAACCCATGACCGTGGCACAGGAGACGAAATACGGGGGCTTGAGGACTACACCCTCTTGGACGATGCAAAGTTCATCCACTGGAAGGCAAGTGCAAGGGCAGGCAGACTCATTAAAAAGGAGTTTGAAACGGAGAAAACAAAAAGGGTCTCCATAGTGTTTGAGAACAGGGGCAGAGAGGATGAGACCTTTGAGGCAATGGTTGACAGAGCCGCATCTCTTGCAAACCACTATCTTAAAAGTGGCTATGAGGTAGCCCTCAAGACCCTCACCCGTAGTGTTGAGTACGGCAGGGGCATACAACAGCTCCATCGCATCATGGAGGTTCTTGCAGAGATAGCCCCTGTGGATAGAAAGGGTGGCCCCTCTGTAAGGGTGGAACCATGAGGTTTTCAGCGTACATAAACCTTATACTCTATCTTATAACCGCTGTGGGGCTTCTATCGCTCTCGGTTGTGGAAGAGCTCGGTGCGGGGTTTCTCGTGTTCGTATGGGTTGCAACTGTGGCATCCCTGGCTGTAAGGGAGCAGATTGGCAGAGTGGTGCCCTCAGGGGTGTGGAATGTGCTTGCCATCGTGCTGTTTGTTGCATTCCTTGCAGACTATCTTATGCTATCCCGCTCCCTTGTGGGCTCTTCCGCAAGGTTTCTATCATTACTCTTTGTGCTCAAACTCTATGACCTTAAGACAACCCGTGACCATCTCATCCTCTACATCATAGTCTTCTTCGAGCTACTCTCTGCATCAGCATCCACCACAAGCCCTGCGTTCTTCGGTGTGCTGTTTCTCTTTACGGTATCCACAATATGGGCGATGATAATATTCAACATAAAGAGGGACAGCGCAGAGCACGGTCTTTCAGACCCACCAGCAGGGCTTTTCAGCAGGCTGTTCTTTCTCGGTACCATGGCACTTACGGTGCTCTCCCTTCTTATAACACTTGTGCTGTTTTTCATAATACCCAGGATGGAGCTTCATCTTATTGAAACCCAGACCCTCAATACCATAAAGGTATCGGGCTTTTCCGATACTGTGGAGCTTGGCTCCATGGGCACTGTAAAGCTGGACTCAACCATAGTCATGAGGGTATCCACCCCGCAGAGCCCTCCGCTCTACATAAGGGGTGCGGTGCTTACCATTTACAGGGATGGTGTGTGGAAGAGAGAAAAATGGGAGCGAAGCCTTGTAAGAAGGGCCAGAAGGGGGGTATTTCTTTCGGGGCTTAAGCCCGACAGCAGACAGATACCCTACAGGATAATGCTTGAGCCCCTGGACACAGAGGTTCTCTTCAGCCCCCCTGGCTGGACGAAAATAGAGGGAAGATTCACCGGCATATGGACGGACCCCACGGGCACACTCTATCTGCCGTCTGCACCGCTCAGAAGGATAGAGTACCGCCTGGTTGCAAACCCTCATGCAAGATTGCCTGCAGGGCCAGAGGGGCTTTCCCCCTATCTTGAGGTGCCAGAGGAGCTTGCAGGAATAAGGGAACTTGCAGAAAGGGTCACAGAAGATGCCACCACAGCCCTTGAGAAGGCAAGGGCCATAGAGATGTATCTTAAGGACAACTACACATACTCCCTTTCTGTGGTGCAGAACGGCTCTGGAGAGCCCATCGAGGACTTTCTCTTTAACACCAGAACGGGCTGGTGCGAGCAGTTTTCGGCAGGTATGGTCATGATGCTCAGAACCCTGGGCATACCCGCACGCCTTGTAACGGGCTTTGCAGGTGGCGAGTGGAACCAGTTCGGCAACTACTACATAATAAGACAGAAAGATGCCCACACATGGGTTGAGGCCCACATAGATGGCCAAGGCTGGATGTCCTTTGACCCCACCCCTGTTCAGCAGGTCCTCTCTGGAGAGCGCACATCCACCCTTGCACTCTACATAGATGCCCTCTACCTCAGATGGTACAGATACATTATAAACTACAGCCTTTCAGACCAGATAAGGCTTGCCCGCTCGCTCGAAAGGGGTGTAAACAGCGTAAGATACTCTGCCATAAGTGCCCTTAAGGGGCTTAAAAGGGGCACACCAGTGGGGCTGACTGTTGCATTCGCAGTGGTTGTAACAGTGCTTGTGGTTATGGCACTTAAAAGAAAGGGGGCTGGAGGCACCTCTGAAATGCCATGGTTCTACAGGGAGATGACCCGCATACTGTCAAAAAAGGGCCTTACAAGACTGCCCCATGAAACCCCCATGGAGTTTGCACTGAGAACGGGCATACACGAGGCAATAGAACTTACAGAATTCTTCGAGAAGGTAAAATACGGCAGGAAAACGCTCAGCCAGAGAGAGCTTGAAAGAATAAAGGGGCTTGTGGAATCCCTCCGCAGGAAGACATGAAAGACAGGCTTTAGATGGGGGCAGAAACGAAACCTGTGTTTTGAAGCCTGTCTTGCCCCCGTGGAATGCCTGCTACTTCAGGTTTTCCTCAACCACATCGAGCAGTTTTTTAACCTCTATTGGTTTTGGCACATAGCCGTCAAAGCCTTCTTTGAGGATCTTCTCTTCGTCTCCCTTCATGGCGGATGCTGTAAGGGCTACCACTGGGATGTTCTTGAATTCCTCTTTATCCTTTATGAGCTTTGTGGCGGTAATACCGTCCATCTCTGGTAGCTGTAGGTCCATAAGTATAAGGTCTGGTTTTTCTGCCATTGTTTTTTCTATGGCCTCTTTCCCTGTGACCGCCTCTATTATCTGGTAGCCCTTTACGGAGAGTATCTCCTTGACCAGAACCTTGTTCATGAGGTTATCCTCTACCACCAGAATCTTTTTCTGTTCCGTCATTCTCATCCCTCCCGTAAACAGCTATCCTGTTTCCGCCCTTAAGGTGTGCCTTTCTAACAAGCCTTTTGAGTTCCTCCATGATGACCACATCTTCCTCCACAGGAAGCGTCATAACAGCCACACTTACCGTAAGACTATCCTCCTGTCCGCCCGCCCTGAACCTGTAGGATGTGACAAGCTCTTTGAGCTTTTTTGCCACATTGTATGCCTCCTCGCACACTGTATCGGGAAGGAGCACCGCAAACTCATCATCTCCGTATCTTACAGCACTGTCCATCCTTCTTAAGTTGGACACAAAGAGCTCTGCCATCTTCCTTAGTGCCTCATCGCCGTTTTTAAGTCCCCACCTTCTGTTGAACTCCTCGAAGTTGTCTATGTCTATGTAGAGTACAGAGAACATCTTTCTGTTCTGCTCGCTTCTTGTAAGCTCCCGTGAGAGTATCATATCGAAGTATCTTCTGTTAAAGAGTCTGGTGGTTTTATCCAGCATGTTTGCCTTCTCTGGGTATGCTAACTCAAGGAACCTTATCTCGGAGAGAAGCTCCTCTCTTGAAAAACTTGCCTTTCTTATGATTTTCTTTATGGACGAGTTGAGCCTTGCCTTGTCCTCTTCGGTTATCTCCTTTGCGGTGAATATGAGTATGGGGATGTTTTTCGCTATGGGGTGTTTTTTAAGCCTTTCCACCACATCGAACCCGCTTGTGCCTGGCATCATAAGGTCAAGTATTATAAGTGAAGGCTCTTTTTCTATTGCCATCTTTATGGCCTTCTCACCTGTATCTGCCTTGAGCACCTTGTAGCCCTCTTTCTCGAGCATATCACCCAGCAGGTCGAGCACATAGGGCTCGTCATCCACAACGAGTATGTCCAGTTTCTCCCTTTTTACCCTCTTTGCAAAGCTGAGTCTCTCGAGTGCTCCCAGGAGTCTGTCCTTCTCCACGGGTTTCACAAGATAGTCCACAGCTCCCAGTGCAAAGCCCAGCTCCTTGTTGTTTGTAGAGGATATTATAACAACGGGTATGTCCTTTGTTTCGTTATCTGACTTGAGTTCTTTCAGCACCTCCCATCCGTCCTTCTTTCCTGGTAGCATTATGCCCATAACCACTGCAAAGGGCTTCTTCTCCCTTGCCTTTTCTATGAGCTCGGTGCCGTCCTTTACTGTGAGCACATGGTAGTTCTCCTCTGTAAGGTATATCTGCAAAAGGTGGTTCACATCCTCACTTTCTCCTGCAACGAGTATGAGGGGGCTCTCTTCTGGCTCACGCATGATGGTTGTGGTATCCACATCGGGCTTTATGACCTCTATCTTCTTTACCCCCTGTGGTAGCTTTACGGTAAATTTGCTTCCCTTTCCGAACTCACTCTCCACCCATATCTCACCGTGATGTAGCTCCACCAGTTTCTTTGTAAGTGCGAGTCCAAGTCCAGTGCCTCCGTGTTCCCTCGTTATGGTTGGCTCGAGCTGTTCGAACTCCCTGAATATTCTGTCCAGGTCACTCTCCTTTATGCCTATGCCAGTGTCCTCCACTGATATGTAGAGGTATCTTTCAAAGTCCGTTCCCTTTGGTTCCTCCTTTATGTCCCAGTCAACGATGACCTTTCCACCGTCAACATTGAACTTTACCGCATTGGAGAGAAGGTTAAACATTATCTGTTTGAACTTCGCCTTATCCGCAACAATGACAGGGCTGGCAGGGGTGTCCTTCATCTCTATGGTTATGTTCTTTTTGTGTGCCAGTGGTTTTATGGTTGCAAGAATCTCTGTGAGCATCTCTGTGAGAACGAACTCTTCTGGGACAACCTCCATCCTGCCTGCCTCTATCTTGGACAAATCGAGTATACTGTTTATAAGCTGTAGCAGGTGGACCCCGCTTGAGTGTATGAACTTTACATACTGCAGCTGTTTTTCGTTGAGCTCTCCAAAGGCCTTATCCTGCAGTAGCTCTGAGAACCCTATGATGGAGTTAAGCGGGGTTCTGAGCTCGTGGGATACATTTGCCAGGAACTGGCTCTTCATCTGGCTTGCCCTTGCAAGCTCTTCGTTCTTAATTTCGAGCTCTTTTTTCTTCTTCTGCAGTTCTTCGTTTGCTACTCTCAGCTCTTCGGTTCTTTCTCTTACCTTCTTTTCAAGTGTCTCGTAGTAGTGTTCAAGGCTTTCTGCCATTCTGTTGAACTCCCTTGCGAGGGCTCCTATCTCGTCGTTGCTTACCACCTGGACACGCTGTTTGAGGTCTCCCTCTGCCAGTTTTCTTGCAGACTCTTCTATTGCCTGTATGGGTCTTGCAATAGACCTTGAAAGGACCCACCACAGCCCGCCTGCTATGACAAGCCCGAGGAGTGTGAATATAAGGGTAACCGCGAGTATTATCCTTCCCAGGTGTTCTGTTTTTCTGTAGGCTGAAAGGGCTGCTATCTTTTCTTCCTCTATGAGGGTCTTGAGTGCGTTGAGGGCTGTGTTGAACCGCTCGTTACCGTCAAGTCTTTCTATGTCCATGGCGGTATCCCTCTCACCCATGGCGGATATGCCCAGTGCGGTGTCCTGAATATCCCAGTAGTAGTTGAGGTTGGATACAAATCTGTCTAGTATTTTTCTGCTCTTCTCGTTAATGCCCAGCTTTCTGTACTCTTCAACGAGCTTTCTTATCTTCTTTCTGCGGTCTTTTATGGTGGATTCAAGGAACGCCTTGGAGCCCTTGTCCGCCACTATTATGTGCAGGAACAGTTCCTGGCGATGTGCCAGGAATTCCTTCTCCAGGGTGAGCAGTATCTCTGTTTTCTTGAATATATCGCTGTAGAGGAACCTCGTAACCTCTGTTATCTTTGATGCGTTGTATATTCCCACAAGGCCACCTATGGTGACCATAAGGAGTGTCAGTATGAAC
>JALUQR010000022.1 GCA_027017505.1 bacterium | reverse complement strand
CTGTTATACAGTCCATGAGGCTTCAGTATGTGGAGTTTATGGGCAGGTTTTACGAAGGTGGTGGAAGGCTCTACAGGCCTTTCAGCAAGAGGTGAAAGAACCTTTTGATAAAAAAGGAGGTATCTATGGAAAAGGGTCTTGTAGCACTCGGTGCAGCCCTTGCGGTCGGGCTGTGTGCCCTGGCAACAGGGTTTGCACAGAGTAAGATAGGCTCGGCTGCCTGCGGAGCCCTTGCAGAAAGACCTGAACTGAGCGGTACCATGATAATACTGCTTGCCATACCAGAAACAATGGTGCTTCTGGGATTCGTAATAGCCTATCTCATACTGGGGTAAATTAAAGATGGGTTACGCAGAGCTCATAAAGGCGGTTGAAGAGGAGGGCAGAAGAGAACGGGAACGCATACTCAGAGAGGCAAAAAAGAGGGCAGAACAGATACTCGAGAAGGCGAGAAAAGAGGCACTTAAAACCAGAGACACACTCATTGAAAAGGCCCGCAGGGAGCTTAAAGAAAGAGAAAACGAGGCGGTAAACAGGGCAAGGGCAGAGGCAAGAAAGATTCTGCTCTCTGCGAAACTCGAGATACTCGATGAGGTATTCAGAGAGGCAATAGAGAGAATAAGAGCCCTTCCAGAGGACCAGTACCGAGCAGTGATAAGAGGGCTGTTCGGTGAACTTGAAAGAGACTGGCAGGCCTCTGGCATGAAAGAGGAGCCAGTGGTATATGTGTCAGCAGAGGATACAAGGTTTCTCAGGGATGTTAAATACAGGGTCGTGCCCGCAGAGGGGCTTGTTGCAGGTGTGGTCTTTGAGTCCAGAGATAAAAGATACAGGGCAGAAAACTCCCTTTCGGGAAGGCTTGAAAGACTCAGGCCAGAACTGCTGGTAAGCCTTAAACACATACTCTTTAAAGAAAACCTGCAACAGGACCATTAGCCTTCCATGGACATAGCCTATACAAACGCAAGAATAAGGGGTTTAAGGGCAAGGCTTCTGAGAAGGGAGGACTACCACTCCCTCATGGAAGCACAGACCCTTAAAGAGTGCTTTGAGCTCCTCAGGGCAGGCTACTACGGAGCAGACATAGACAGGGCAGGAGTGCGTTTTAAGGATACATACAGGATAATAGACCACGCACTCACACAGAATGTGAACCACCAGATAGCATCCCTCTGGAAGATGATTCCGGAAAGACTCCATCCCCACATGAGGGCATTCCTCTATCCATGGGATGGATACAACATAAAGGCAATAATCAGGGTGATTACAAAGGGTGGAGACAGGCAGAGGCTTGTGGACTCGCTTCTGCCCACAGGAAGGCTCACACAGGAAGAACTCAGAGAGCTTGCCACATCCCACAGCCTTGATGAGCTTGTAACACGCCTTTCACTGTGGAAGGAACCCCTGGCAGGGATAATAAGAAGAACACTCAAGGGCTACAGGATGCACAAAAACCTTATGCCAATAGAGACCGCAATAGACAGATATGTGCTTGCAGAGCCGTTAAGGATGCTTACAGCCAGAGACACGGATACCACCATAACCAGAAGACTGCTCTCTGAAAGGATAGATGGTGTGAACATACTCACACTCTTTAAGATACACAGGGAGGGCCTTAAGGAGGATGAGGCAGAGTCTTTCTTTGTGGAAGGTGGAAGGGTGCTCGAAAGGAAGCTTTTTGCAATGCTTGCAACCATGAAGGAGCGGGATGAACTCTTAAGAAGGCTTACAGCTGATATCAAAGACAGAAGCATAAGAGAAATCCTGACCGCTGTCCACGCAGACCAGCCCTGGCTTGTAGAGGAAAAAGTTGAGGAACTTACCATGAGAAGACTCCTTAAGGTCAGCGTTGAAGAGCCCCTTACCATAGCCCCGCTCTTTGAGTATCTGTACAAGAAGATAAGGGAGATAAAGAACATAAGGCTTATACTGAGGGGCAAGCTCACCGGCATGCCCGATAGCAGAATAAGGGAGGCGTTTATAGAACCATGGCAGGCTTGATTGTTATAGGCCCAGAGGATATGATAAAGGGATTCAGGCTTGCAGGGTTTGAGGTCATGGAGGTTTCTCCAGACACCGATGCCACATCCCTTGTGGAGAAACTTGCTGAGGAGGGTAAATACACCATCATATTCATGGAGGACAGTCTGTTTAACTCCATACAGGATGAACTCATGCGAAGGATAAGAAAAAAGGGGCTTCCTGTTGTAGTGCCCCTGAGCGTGTCTGCAGGCTGGAAGGAAGGGCTCAGAGAGGAAAGCCCCGTTGCAAGGCTTATAAGAAGGGCAATAGGGTATCATATAAAGATAAAGAAGTAGACGCCATGACACATACTGTGGAGACGAGGGGAAGGATATACGGTGTGTCAGGACCTGCGGTGGTTGTTAAGGGGCTAAAGGGTGCAAGGATGCACACCATATGCTATGTGGGCAGTAGTGGGCTACTCGGAGAGGTCATACGCATAGAGGATGAGTTTGCAACAGTACAGGTCTACGAGGACACCACCGGGCTTACACTCGGTGAGGAGGTGGTCTCCTATTCAGAGCCCCTTATGGTAACCCTCGGGCCAGGGCTTCTCTCGGGTGTGTTCGATGGCATACAGCGCCCGCTTAAAAGGGTAAGGGAGGTATCTGGCACATTTATAACCAAGGGACTAAAGCTGTCTGCCCTTGACAGGGAAAGGCTCTGGCAGTTTACACCCCTTAAAAAAAGGGGCGATGTGGTCAGACCAGGTGATATTATAGGCGAGGTGCCCGAAGGGCACATAACCCACAGGATAATGGTTCCTCCCCACATGGATGGTGGAAGAATAAAGGAGATAGTAGAGGGAGAGGTAAGGGCAGACCAGCCTGTGTGCACCCTTGAGGATGGCAGAACCATAGGGCTTTACCAGCGCTGGCCCGCAAGAAAGAGAAGACCCTTCAAAGAGGCCCTTCCACCTTCAGAGCCCTTCATAACAGGCCAGAGAATATTTGACACGCTCTTTCCCGTTGCAGAAGGAGGTGTGGCTATACTGCCAGGTGGGTTCGGCACGGGCAAGACAGTAACAGAACACACCATCGCAAGATTCTCCGTGTCAGACATAGTGATATACATAGGCTGTGGTGAAAGGGGTAACGAGATTACCGAGGTCCTGAGAGACTTCCCAGAGCTTAAAGACCCTGTTGCAGACTATCCCCTGAGTGAGAGAACGGTCATAGTGGTGAACACATCCAACATGCCCGTGGCAGCGAGGGAGGCATCGGTATTCACTGGTATAACCATTGCAGAATACTTCAGGGACATGGGCTACAGGGTATCCCTTATGGCAGATAGCATATCACGCTGGGCAGAGGCATTAAGGGAGATTTCCTCAAGGCTCGAGGAGATGCCAGGTGAGGAGGGCTATCCACCGTATCTTGCAACAAGGCTCGGCACATTCTTCGAGAGGGCAGGAAAGGTGCGCTGTCTCGGTGACCCAGACAGAACAGGCTCTGTAACCATCATAGGGGCTGTAAGCCCGCCTGGTGGAGACTTTTCAGAACCAGTAACACAGTCTGCAATGAGGTTTACAGGTGCACTCTGGGCACTTGATACAGAGCTTGCCTACAGAAGACACTTTCCCGCTGTAAACTGGCACAAAAGCTACAGCCTGTATTACTACCAGCTTAGAAGATGGTTTGAGGAAAATGTTGCCCCTGACTTGCCAGAGTTAAGAGAGGAGCTTATGAACATACTTCAGAAAGAGGCAGAGCTGGCAGAGGTGGTGCAGATAGTGGGCACAGAGGGACTCCATGACGAAGACCGCCTGACACTTGAAATAGCGAATATAATAAAAGAGGCATTTTTAAGACAGAATGTGTTCAACCCCAGGGATGCCTTCGCAACATACACCAAGCAGTACTGGATGTTGAGAGCCATATTTGCATACAGAAGGAGTGCCACAGAATCGCTCAAAAGGGGTGTGTATCTGGAAAAGATACTGAGCAGTCCTGTACGCACAGGGATAATGGAGATGAGAAACATAGACAACAGGGATATAGAAAAAGAGGCACGCAAGCTCATAGAAGAAATAGAGGGAGCCTTCGTGCAATGATAGAGCCCATTACCAGATACTATCGTACGGTAAAGGATGTTACAGGCCCACTCATATATGTGACTGGCATAAAGAGGGCAAGCTTTGGAGAGATGTGTGCCATAAGGCTTGCAGATGGTGAGGAACGGCTCGGCCAGATACTGAAACTGGAGGGCGAGCTTGCAGTAATAGAGGTGCTTGAGGGAACAAGTGGCATAGACTCCGAGACCACAACGGTTATACCAAAGGGAGTGGTTGCAAGAATAGGTGTGTCCCTTGATATGCTCGGAAGGATGTTCGATGGGGTGGGCAAACCAAGAGATGGACTGCCACCTGTTATACCAGATAAATACATAGACATAAACGGGCTTCCCATGAATCCTGCGTCCAGGGAAAAACCAGACTACTTCATACAGACAGGCATATCAGCCATAGACGGGCTGAACACCCTTGTAAGGGGACAGAAGCTTCCCATATTCTCCTGTGCAGGGCTTCCCGCAAATGAACTGGCACTCCAGATAGTAAGACAGGCAAGGATTTCAGAAAAGGAGGAACGATTCTGCGTGATACTCGGGGCCATGGGCATAACATCAAGGGAGGCATTCTTCTTTATGGAAAGCCTTGCAGAAAGCGTGGCACGCGAGAGAACCATAGCATTTATAAACCTTGCAGGTGAGCCCACAACCGAAAGACTCTTCACCCCCCGCATAGCACTTACCGTTGCAGAATACCTCGCCTTCGAGCACGACTACCAGGTAATGGTGATACTCACGGACATGACCGCCTACTGCGAGGCATTGAGAGAGATAGCAGGTGCAAGGGATGAAATCCCGGGAAGAAGAAGTTACCCTGGCTACATGTATACAGACCTTGCAACCATCTACGAGCGGGCTGGAAGGGTAAGAGACAGAAGAGGCTCTGTAACCATAATGCCAATTCTCACCATGCCAGAGGATGATATTACACACCCCGTGCCAGACCTTACAGGCTACATAACGGAAGGACAGATTGTGCTCTCAAGAACACTCCACAACAAGGGCATATATCCACCCATAGATGTGCTTCCATCTCTTTCAAGGCTTATGAACCTCGGCATAGGTGAGGGCAAAACCCACAGGGACCACCGAAAGATTGCAGACCAGCTCTACGCATCCTATGCAAGGGGCTGTGAGGTAAGACGCATAGTGTCCATAGTGGGAATGGAGGGGCTCACAGAGCTTGACAGAAAATACCTCCTCTTTGCAGATGAATTCGAACGCAGATTCGTTGGACAGGGTGAAACAGAGAGAACCATAGCAGAGACACTTGAGCTCGGGCTCACACTGCTTAAGATACTGCCAGAGACAGAACTTGTAAGGCTGAGATAACCATGTACTTTACACCCACAAGATACACGCTTTTGAGAATAAAAAGACGCCGGGAGGTCCTCACCCGTGGTATGGAGCTTATAAGGAGAAGAAGAGAGGCCCTCACAAGAGAGTTCATGGGTCTTGTGGAAGAGTGCCTTAAAAGAAGAGAGGAGCTTACAGAACACATCCAGAGGGCACAGCGAAAACTTGAGTTTGCAACCGCCATGAACCCTGCAAGTGTTGAATCCTTAAGCTGTGCGGTAAAGAGGGATGTATCCCTGGAGGTGAGGGTAAAGAACATCTGGGGGGTGAATGTGCCAGAGATAGAGGAGATACCACTTTCAAGGGGGCTTAAGGCAATGGGGGTGTCAGCACTGGTCGAGAGTGCACAGGCAATAGAGACAGCACTTGAGTTCGAGGGCATAATGGCAGAGCTTGTTAAGATAGCCTCCAGAGAGACAAGACTTGTCAGAATAGGAGAGATGATAAGAAAGGATACCAGAAGAATAAACGCCCTCGAAGAGGTGATACTCCCACAGCTTGAGAAAAGCCTTAAAACCATAGAGCGCGTGCTGGAGGAAAGGGAAAGGGAAGAGGTCTTCAGGCTCAAGCGCTACAAGGCAAGAAAGAGGAGATACTGAATACAATGGACCCACAGCTTGTAAGTACCCTGCTGTACAGTGCGGTTGCAGGGGTTGCAACCCTCGCAGGGGTGTATCTGTTGTTCCTCAACGAAGAGTGGACACGCAGAAACTCCACCTTCTTTCTGAGTTTCTCAGGTGGTGTGGTGCTCACCGTTGCCTTCACACACCTTCTGCCAGAGGTATTTTCCATAAACCCCCGTTCCTTTTTAATGGTTCTCATCACCATAATAGCCTATTACATAGTGGAACACACCATAGCCATACACACCTGCAAGGAGGACGAGTGCGAGGTGCATCCCATGGGAGTGCCAGCATTCATAGGTATAACCGCACA
>JALUQR010000021.1 GCA_027017505.1 bacterium | reverse complement strand
CCCTGGTACATCCTTTCTTCCAATTATCTTTATGAGCCTCTTCTCAAGAAGGGTCCTGAGAACCCCACCCGAGTCCACCCCCCTTATCTCTTCGAGCTCAGCCCTTGTTATGGGCTGACGATAGGCCACTATTGCAAGGGCCTCGAGCGAAGCCCTGCTTATCCGCTGCATACCCAGCTTGAAGAGCCGCCTTATCCACGGGGCATGTTCTGGTCTCGTCCTCAACTGGTATCCACCGGCCACTTCTTCAAGGTAAAGACCTCTCTCAGGGCTCCTGTATTCCTCGACAAGCTCCTCAATGACCCCCTTTATATCAGCCCTTTCACTACCTTCTATGATATTACAGAGTCTATCAAGTGATAATGGATGATCCGAGGCAAATATAAGTGCCTCGACAATGGACTTGAGTCTCCTTCTCTCCACAGACAAAGACTCTCCTTTTTTAATCTGTACCTGAACCAACAGCAGGAAGGGCCTCCTTTGCAGGTATATAGACCCTTATTATACCATCGTCTGTCTGGTGTATGCGTATCATAAGGAGCTTTGCAAGCTCAAGGAGTGCAAGAAAGGTAACTATTATCTCTCCCCGCTCGGCATGAGGGGGAAACAAGGATGCAAAGGTAACACTACGTTCTGCATTGAGTATATCCATTATATAGTTTATCTTGTCCACCACCCTGAACTTATCCACCGAGAGGTTCATCACATGAGTTTTAGGTGCCCTCGAGAGTACCTGGTTGAGGGCATCGACGAGGTCGAAGAGCGAGAGACCTACAAAAGCCACTTCTTCACCCTCCTGCGCATCCACTGGCATCCCTCTGGTAAATACATCTCGTCCTAAGACGAGCCTTTCACCAAGCACCCTTGCAGCCTCTTTATAGCGCTGGTACTCAAGGAGTCTCCTTACAAGCTCCTCTCGTGGATCCTCTCCGGTCTCTTCATCCTCAGGCTCTTCTGAAGGAGGAAGGAGCATCTTACTCTTTATATGGGCAAGGGTGGCAGCCATCACAAGAAACTCCCCTGCAAGCTCAAGATTCATTGCCTTCATCATCTCGAGATACTCGAGATACTGCTCGGTTATGGTGGCTATGGGTATGTCGTATATATCCACCTCGTTCTTCTTTATGAGATGAAGGAGAAGGTCCAGTGGACCTTCGAATATATCGAGCTTAATCCTGTATGCCATAGTCACCCAATCCCATGGCCTTGAGGACATCCTCCATGGTCTGGCCTGCAAGTCGCCTTGCCTTCCCTGCGCCTTCATGGAGGATATCTTTTATTACAGAGGGGCTTTTGATAAGCTCACTTCGTCTTCTCTGTATGGGAGCTAACCGCTCAAGCACCTTTGGTATGACCGATCTCTTACACTCGACACAGCCTATCCCTGCTGTGCTGCAACCCTCACTCACCCACTCAAGGGTTTCTGTGTCTGAATAGAGTTTATGAAAGGTGAGATAGAATGGACACTTCTCAGGACTTCCAGGATCAGACCTTCTCTTTCTTGCAGTGTCTGTCATCATCGAGAGCATCTTGCGCTCTGCCTCTTCAGGAGGGTCTGAAAGATAGATGGCATTGTTGTAGGACTTACTCATCTTTCTTCCATCGGTGCCGAGCAGTTTGGGTGCCTCTGTGAGGAGCGTTTGAGGCTCTGGGAAGACCTCTCCGTAGAGGTAGTTGAACCTGCGCGTTATCTCGCGGGCAAGCTCGATGTGCGGGGCCTGGTCCACACCCACAGGAACCTTGCTGGCCCTGTATATTATGATGTCCGCTGTCTGAAGCACCGGGTAGCCCAGGAACCCATAGGTGTGGATGTCACGGTCCTTTACCTCCTGGAGTTGCTCCTTGTATGTGGGGTTCCTCTCGAGCCAGGAAAGAGGGGTAATCATCGAAAGGAGCAAAAACAGCTCTGCATGTTCCTTTACAGATGACTGGAGGAATATGGCCGCTCTC
>JALUQR010000020.1 GCA_027017505.1 bacterium | reverse complement strand
GAAGAGGCTGAGCACTTGAGCCTGGAGATTAAAGAAGCAGAAGAGCGGTTCAGGGCAAAAGGGGATTTCTTTGTAGATCCTGAAGGACTTTTCATATCCTACGATGAACTTTCAGCCACATTGAAAGATAGGGCACTCCTTGAAATAGAGGGGCTTGTAGGTAGAGAACTGGAACTCAGGGCTGTATCCAATATTGATATCAGGCAGGACATATCCTTTAAGAAGGACCGCACAGGTGAGGCCCTTCTCAGTCCCCTCGCAGAAAGGATAACCAGGTGGCTTGAGGAAGGCTCAAGGGTGGTTCTCTCGTCACAGACAAGGGGCCAGGCCGAACGTATAAAGGAACTTCTTGAGCCATACCATCTACATCCAGCGATTATTCACGGTAGGGATATTCTCAACAACGAGGACTTCTCCTTTGCCATAGCCATAGGAGAGCTATCCTCTGGATTCAGGCTTACCTCACTTCCTGAAGGAGCCATTGTTATAATAACCGAAGAAGAGATCTTCGGTGAGAAGATAAAGAGAAGACCCCCTCCTCCAAAGCGGCTCGATACATACCTCACACAGCTCCAGGACCTCTCCCCTGGAGACTTCATAGTCCATTCCCACCATGGCATAGCCCTCTACCGTGGACTCAAACGGATAAGTGTGGATGGAGTGGAGACAGAGTTCCTCCTGCTGGAATACAGGGGTGGAGACAGGCTCTACCTGCCTGTACAGAGGATGGACCTCGTGAGCAAATACCATGGTCCTGGCGGAAGGGTACCAGAGCTTGACAGACTCGGTGGTACCACATGGGAGAGAAAGAAGAGGAGGGTAAAACAGGCTGTAGAGAAGATGGCAGGAGAGCTTCTCAAGCTCTATGCTGAACGTAGCATAGTAAAGGGTTTTGCCTTCTCAAGACCAGACAGGCTCTTCCAGGAATTCGAGGCAGCATTCGAGTATACAGAAACACCTGACCAGATGCGTGCAATAGAGGATGTCATGGAGGATATGAGCAGGCCACAGCCCATGGACAGGCTCATATGTGGAGATGTGGGATATGGGAAGACCGAGGTTGCCATGAGGGCTGCCTTCAGGGCTGTGGCAGACTCAAAACAGGTGGCAGTGCTTGTACCCACCACGGTACTTGCTCAACAGCACTTCTACACCTTCACCAAAAGATTCCTCCCCTTCCCTGTCACAGTTGAGGTCCTGAGTCGTTTCAAAAGTAAAAGAGAACAGCAGCAGATACTAAAAAGGCTTGCCCGTGGAGAGATAGATATAATCATCGGCACACATAGACTCCTTCAGAAGGATGTATCCTTCAAGGATCTTGGTCTTATCATAATAGACGAAGAGCACCGCTTTGGTGTAGCCCATAAGGAGCGGCTCAAGACCCTTAGACGCGAGGTAGATGTACTCACCCTTACAGCCACCCCCATCCCAAGGACACTCCATATGGCACTTGCAGATATAAGGGACCTGAGTATCATAAGCACCCCTCCAGAGGATAGATGTGCCATAACAACACGGGTCATACGATTCGATGAAGATATGATTCGTGAGGCTATAGAGCGTGAGCTTAAAAGGGGTGGACAGGTCTTCTTTGTGCATAACAGGATCCAGAGTATAGGGGCAATGTGTGGGTTCTTAAGGGACCTGCTTCCAGGGGTACGTATAGGTGTTGCCCATGGACAGATGCGCGAAGACGAGCTTGAACAGGTAATGCTCGACTTTGTGAATAGAAGATACGATATACTGCTTTCAACCGCTATCATAGAGTCAGGGCTGGATATACCCACTGCAAACACGATTATCATAAACAGGGCAGATCGCTTTGGCCTTGCAGAGCTGTATCAACTGAGGGGACGTGTGGGAAGGAGTAACCACAGGGCCTATGCATACTTCATATGTCCTGATGAATCTGTACTCACAGATGAGGCAAGAGAGCGTCTCAAGGTCATAAA
>JALUQR010000019.1 GCA_027017505.1 bacterium | reverse complement strand
AGAAAGAATGTAACCGCAAAGTGCTACGGTGGAGATGTTACGAGAAAACGGAAACTGCTTGAAAAACAAAAGGAAGGTAAAAAGCGGATGAAACAGGTTGGCAGGATAGAGCTACCACAGGAGGCCTTCCTATCAATACTATCCACAGGAGATTGAAAAGTAATGACAAACAGAGAGGAGAAGGAAGAGCTGAAAAAGAGAAAAAAGAGTGTCCTCAGGGAGACCGTAGAGGCCATACTCATAGCCTTCGTGCTCGCCATGTTCATAAGGACATTCGTTGTGCAGGCATTCAAGATACCCTCAAGCTCCATGGAGGATACCCTGCTTATAGGAGACCACATACTGGTGAGCAAGCTCTCCTACGGGCTTCAGATGCCAAAACCACACATACTGGGCTGGCATGTGGTAAGGTTCGTGGGACTGCCCATAATGGTTCTTCCCATAGTGGACTCAGAGCTCAAACCCCTCTGGGGAGAGATAAAGAGGGGCGATGTGATAGTATTCAGATTCCCGCAGGACAGAACCAAGGACTTTATAAAAAGGGTCGTAGCCCTGCCAGGTGAGACCGTTGAGATAAGAGAGGGAAAGATATACATAGATGGCAGGCTCTGGAAGGAAAACTTCGGGGTGCACAAGGGAAGTATATCTGGCAAGATGGACAGCGCAGATAACTTTGGCCCCTACAGGGTGCCTGAAGGATGCGTGTTCGTTATGGGAGACAACAGGGACAGAAGCTACGATAGCAGGTTCTGGGGATGCGTGAGCATAAAGGACATAAAGGGCAGGGCCTTTATGATATACTTCTCCTGGGACCACGAGAAAAACCGCATAAGGTTCAGCAGAATAGGAAAGTTCATCCAGTAAAGCAGTTGAAATCCCATGACCTTAATGATATAAGGCTTCTTGTATGAATATGGAGACACACATAGGGGAGTTTCTCGAATACCTGAGGGTGGAAAAGGGGGCCTCGTTCCACACCATAGAGGCCTACAGAAGGGACCTTGCACAGTTTACGAGATTCCTTGCGGAGAATGTCCACAGGGGCATACCCGCAGAGAGGATAAAGGAGTCCCACATACTGGCATTTGCAGGCTCACTCCACCGTGCAAGGCGCCGTTCCACCATAGCAAGGAAACTCTCTGCCATAAAAAGTTTCTTTACATTCCTTGAACGCAAGGAGGTGCTGAGGAAAAACCCCGCATCCCTTATAGTGCTTCCCGGGGTGGAAAAATACCTGCCATCGGTATTAACCGTGGAGGAGGCAGAAGAGCTGGTGAACGCACCACGCTGTGTGGAGGATAAAGACCACAATGCGGTAAGAGACAGGGCAATCCTTGAACTGCTCTATTCCTCTGGCATAAGGGTGAGCGAGCTTGTGGCCCTTAGGCTTAAAGACCTGGACATCAAAGAGGGCTGTGTGAGGGTGCTCGGTAAGGGCGGAAAGGAAAGACTCCTTCCTGTGGGAAGATTTGCCGTGGATGCACTCAGGACATATATTAAAATGAAAAGGGCAGGTGCAGACCCTGAAGAACCACTGTTTGTTGGCAGAAAAGACCAGCCCATATCGAGAAAGACCGTGGAAAGGGTGGTAAAAAAGTATGCAAGATTAAGTGGCATTAACAAACTGCCCTCGCCCCATACCCTGAGACACAGCTTTGCAACACATCTGCTCGAGGGCGGGGCAGACTTAAGAAGCATACAGGCAATGCTTGGACATGCAAGCCTTTCCACAACACAGCGATACACAAAGGTTACACTGAAACACCTAAGCGAGGTATACGACAGAACACACCCGCGGGCAGGAAGGAGATACGATGACTGAACTCTTTAAGGGAACCACCATAATAGCGGTGAGAAGAAACGGCAGGGTTGCCATAGCAGGAGACGGACAGGTAACCATGGGGCAGACTGTCATGAAGAGAAGCGCCGTGAAGATAAGAAAGATGAACGAGGGAAAGG
>JALUQR010000018.1 GCA_027017505.1 bacterium | reverse complement strand
GATAGAAAGGCTTAAGGCCACGCTTGTGGAGCATGTAAGGGATGAGGATGAGTTCTTCTACAGGGAGCTTCGCAAAAGGGCTGTGGAACTTAAACAGGACGCCCTCCTGCCCGCACTTGACCTCTTTATAGAAGAGATGCGAAAGATAACCTCAAGGGCAGAGGAGTTCTTCAAAGACTACGCCACATCCCGGGACATAGCGGAACGCCAGGGAGACTTCTCCATGAAGCTTAAAAACCTTGAGGTGGAAGTGCTCAAACGCATAGAGAGCGAGGAACGAAGCCTCTTCTACATCTACAGGGCCTACTTTCTCGATTGAATAATGGAAAATACCGAGATAGCCAGAATCTTTTACGAAATAGCAGACCTTCTTGAGATAAAGGGTGAGAACCCCTTCAGGGTGAGGTCTTACAGAAACGCTGGGCTCATCATAGAGGGGCTTCCAGTGAGTGTAAAGTCCATAGTGGAAAGGGATGAGCAGGAGCTCGAAAAGATAAAGGGCATAGGAAAGAGCATACGCGAGAAGGTTGTGGAAATCCTTAAAACAGGAAAGTGCAGTTTCCACGAGCAACTGCTCAGGGAGCTTCCCTCAGGACTGCTTGAGATTCTGAACATCTCTGGGATCGGCCCCCGCAAGGTGGAATTGCTCTATAAGAGCCTGGGTGTAAAGAGCGTGGATGACCTTGAGAGGGTTGCAAAAAAGGGACTTCTCAGGGGACTTCCAGGCATGGGCGAGAAGACAGAACAGAAGATACTAAAGTCCATAGAGGAGTACAGGAGCCTGAGACTTACAGCCCAGAGGTTCAGACTCTCTGTTGCCTATCCCTATGCAATGGGATATGTGGAATACATGAGGCAGGTGGGCCACATCTCACAGATAGAGATTGCAGGAAGTCTTCGCAGGTGGAAGGACACCATAGGCGATGTGGACATCCTCGTTACATGCGGTAAAAGGGGTGCCATAATGGATGTTATGGAGCACTTTGTAAATTACGGTGAGGTAAGGGAGGTGCTCGCAAAGGGAGAGACGAAGTCCTCCGTGGTGCTAAATGTGGGCCTGCAGGTGGACCTGAGGGTGCTTGATGAGGGGTCCTTCGGTTCCGCACTTCAGTACTTTACGGGCTCAAAGGCCCACAACATAGCCATAAGAGACAGGGCAAAAAAACTGGGGCTTAAGATAAGCGAATACGGGGTGTTCAGGGAGAAGACGGGCAAAAAGGTGGCAGGCAGAACCGAAGAGGAGGTCTACAGGGCTGTGGGGCTTGTGTGGATACCACCTGAGATAAGGGAGAACAAGGGAGAGATAGAGCTTGCAGAAAAGGACAGTCTGCCCCATTTGCTGGAAGAAGGGGACATAAAGGGAGACCTTCATGTGCACACCCACTACAGCGATGGCACAAACACCATAGAGGAGATGGCACAGAAGGCCATAGAAAGGGGCTACGAGTACATTGCCATAACAGACCACTCAAAGGCGGTTGGCATTGCCCACGGGCTTGACGAAACGAGGCTTAAAAAACAGCTCAAGGAGATAGACAGGATAAACCAGGCGTTCAGAGAAAGGGGCATTAACTTTACCATCCTTAAGGGTGCAGAGGTGGACATAAGGGCAGATGGAACGCTTGACCACCCTCCAGAGGTGTTAAGAGAGCTTGACTGCGTTGTGGGGGCCGTACACTCAAGGTTTGACATGCCAGGCCCGCAGATGACCGAAAGGATAATAAAGGCCCTGAGCACGGGTCTTGTAAACATCCTTGCCCATCCCACAGGAAGGCTCATAGGCATAAGAGAACCCTATGAGGTGGATATGGAGGCCATCATGGAGTGTGCAAAGGAGTACGGGGTGGCACTTGAGCTGAATTCCTATCCCGAACGGCTTGACCTCAACGATACCCACCTGAGGCTCGCAAAGGACAGGGGAGTGCTCGTGAGCATAGGAACAGACTCACACAGCGAGTATCACCTTGAGTACATAACCTACGGGGTGCACACCGCAAGAAGGGGCTGGCTTGAGGCCAGGGATGTGCTCAATGCCATGCCACTTGCATCGCTCCTTAAGGTGCTCAAAAAGAGGGGCTAAAGGGCCTTCTGGTGGATACGGCTCATGAGGGTGAGGTTTTCGGCCTTTACCTTTGCAATCCTGTTCTTTTCCATGTCCACCACGGTGAACCTGTAACCATTGTGTATCACGAACTCTCCACCACGGGGTATACGCTGTAGCTTGGAGAGCATGAAGCCCGCAAGGGTGTTGTATTCCTCAAGGTCTTCATCAGAGAAGGGTAGCCCTATGTCCTTGAGGTCCTTAAGGGATGCGGATGCATCTATCACCATGGTGCCGTTTCTGAGTTTTTCCACAAGCCCGCCCTTTTCCACATCGTATTCGTCCTCTATCTCTCCAACTATCTCTTCAAGTATGTCCTCTATGGTAACGAGCCCGTCCACATCGCCATGTTCATCCACAACTATGGCTATGTGGGTCTTCTTTTTCTGCATCTCCCTCAGAAGGGTGCTTATCATTATGGTGTTTGGCACGAAAAACGGCGGGCGTATGAGTTCTCTCAGCACTATGGTCTTTTTCTGCTCGATTGCCCTGAAGAGGTCTTTGTTGAAGAGTATTCCCACAATGTTATCCAGTGTTTCCCTGTAGACGGGGTATCTTGAAAAACCTGCCTCTGCAACGAGTTTGAGCACCTCTTCAGGAGGGGTGTTTATCTCTATGGCACAGAACTTTGGCTTTGGCACCATGATTTCCTTTACGGTGGTGTCTGCAAACTCGAACACCCCGTGGAGAAGCTGTGCCTCTGTCTCCTGCAGTACACCCCTTTCACGGCTCTCCTTTATGTAGTACTTGAGCTCTTCCCTGGGTATGAGGACCTCTTTTATGTCCTCCTTTATGCCTATAAGTCTCAGAAGGAATGTGGTGGATGCTGTGAGCACCATTACAAGGGGTGCGAACAGCCTTGAGACCAGCTCTATGGGCCTTGCAACCACAAAGGCTATGCGCTCGGAGTATCTCAGGGCGATGGACTTTGGCACAAGCTCACCCACTATGAGCATGGCATAGGAGAGGATTATAACCACCGTGCCAACTGCCAGAAGCTCTGCGGTCTCCTGAACGGGGCCAAAGGGTACGGCCCTGTAGAGGGGTTTCAGAAACTCTATGGCAACCACACCACCTATGACAGAGGCAAGGGTGCCTATAAGGGTTACACCCACCTGTATGGTTGCCAGAAACCGCTCGGGCTCCTCCTTCATCTTCGAGACAAGCCTTGCAGAGCCCTTTCCATCCTTTGCGAGCTTTTCTACTACACTTCTGCGGGAAGAGATTATGGCTATCTCGGATGTTGCAAAGAAGCCGTTAAGGAGTATTAAAAGAAGTATTATAACGGCTTCGATAATTAATCCCTCTACGCTCGACACCTATCCTCCTTGTGAGACTTGAAAAGTTCCCTGTTTAAAAAACAGAAACCTTTCACCCCCAATTATACCACAAAACAGGGAACCCTTACAAGATGACACCCCCTGGTCAGCAGGTAAGGTGAAATGCGCCTGCCTTGCGTTCTTCCTCGAGCTCGTTGAAGGTCTTCCAGGCAGAAAGCGTGGGCTCTATGATGAGCCTTATACCTGCTCTTCTGGCGGTCTCCTTTACCTCTTCTGTTACCCTGAGTCTGCCATCGTAGCCAGTGCCTATAACGAGCACCTGTGGGCTTTCGCCGAGCACACTTTCCAGGTCTTCAACGCAGAGTGTGTGTCCCTCCTTCCTCCACCAGTTGGGTATCACCCTGGAGGGAAGTATTATGAGGTCTGTGGTATAGGCAACGCCATCCACATCCATGAAGCCAAAGCTGTAGGAGTTTATCCTTGCCATTGGTGTCAGCCCGCAACGGTTCTGAACGAAGAGAGCCCGCCAAACCTTGCGGTTGAGCCGAGCTCCTCTTCTATTCTTAAAAGCTGGTTGTACTTTGCAAGCCTGTCCGTTCTTGAAAGTGAGCCTGTTTTAATCTGGCCTGAGTTTACAGCCACACTCACATCGCTTATGGTGGTATCCTCTGTCTCTCCACTTCTGTGGGATATTATGGTGGTGTAGCCTGCCTTGTGTGCCATATCAACCGCATCAAGGGTTTCGGTAAGGGTGCCTATCTGGTTGAGCTTTATGAGTATGGAGTTTGCAACAAGCTCTCTTATGCCACGGGCGAGCCTTTCTGTGTTGGTAACAAAGAGGTCATCACCCACAAGCTGTACCCTGTGCGAGAGCCTCTCTGTAAGGAGCTTCCAGCCCTGCCAGTCCTCTTCTGCCATGCCGTCCTCGATGGATATTATGGGATAGGCATCAACGAGCCCCTCAAGGTAGTCCACCATACCCTCTGAATCGAGGGTTCTGCCCTCGATGGTGTATTTTCCCCTCCTGTAGAGTTCCGTGGATGCCACATCAAGTGCTATGAACACATCCTTTCCAGCCCTGTAGCCTGCCTTCTTTATGGCCTCAAGGATGAGCTCTATTGCCTCACTGTTGGTTGAAAGGTTCGGGGCAAAGCCACCCTCATCACCCACCGCTGTGGAGAGCCCCCTTTTGTGGAGTATCTCTTTGAGTGTGTGAAAGACCTCTGCACCCATCCTCAGGCTTTCGCTGAAACTGCCTGCACCAGCAGGCACTATCATGAACTCCTGTATGTCAAGGTTGTTGTCCGCATGCACACCACCGTTTATTATGTTCATAAGGGGCACTGGAAGTGTTCTTGCACCAACACCACCTATGTATGCATAAAGGGGTAGACCAGTGGCCTGTGAGCCTGCCTTTGCAACCGCAAGGGAGACCCCGAGTATGGCATTTGCACCGAGCCGTTTTTTGTTGGGTGTGCCATCAAGCTCTATGAGAAGCTGGTCTATAAGGGCCTGCTCCCTCACATCAAGCCCTATGATTTCAGGGGCTATGCGTTCCTCCACATTCCTTACAGCCTTTCTAACACCCTTTCCAGAGTATCTCTTTCTGTCTCCATCCCTCAGCTCCACAGCCTCAAACCTTCCGGTGGATGCACCTGATGGAACCTGTGCGATTCCAGTAAAGCCACTCTCTGTTATGACCTCCACCTCAACGGTGGGGTTTCCCCTTGAGTCAAGTATTTCGCGTGCAAACACCTCAACTATTGTTGCCATAACTCCTCCTTGTTGTGTAAAGTATATGGGCAGAAAAGGCTACTCTTATTATACTTTCAGGCAGAAAAAAAGCAAGTATTTGACATACCGTGCGATATAATATTTATTAGAGGTAACACACAGGGGGCTTTTTTATGAGCACCATCACACTTCTGAACATATTTGGCGGGGTATTTCTTCTTCTCTATGGCATGCACCTTGTGGGAGACGGGCTTCAGAAGGCATGCGGTGCAAGGCTCAGGGGATTTCTTCTTACCGCAACTGCAAACAGGGTGCGTGGCGTGCTTGTGGGTGCTGTTATAACCGCCATTCTGCAGAGCTCAAGTGCAACAACGGTTATGCTCGTTGGACTTGTGGGCTCTGGCCTTATAGGACTGCCACAGACAATGGGGGTGATACTCGGAGCAGACATAGGAACCACCATAACGGTGCAGATAATAGCCTTCAGGATATACGACTACGCCATAGGGTTTGTGGGAGCAGGTGTGCTCATAAGACTTCTCTTCAGAAGGGGAGAATTACAGCATGCGGGCACAGCCATACTCGGTTTTGGCTTCGTGTTTTTTGCCATAAAGATACTCATAGATACCTTCGGCCCCCATGCAGAGAGCCCTGTTATGACAGGTATAATAGCAGGCATAGGGGAAGACCTCTTTGCAGGTATAGTAATATCAGCACTTGTTACCGCCCTGCTTCATTCAAGTGCTGCGATACTGGGTATAGCCATATCCGCATCTTATTCAGGGGTTCTCACCCTTGAGACAGCCATACCAGTAGTGCTCGGGGCAAACATAGGAACCTGTGTTACAGCCATAATCTCCAGCATGGGTTCCACAGTGGATGCAAAAAGGGTTGCCCTTGCACACATACTCTTTAAGATTGCAGGTGTTCTGGTTATACTGCCATTTATAGAGCCATTCACAGAGCTTGTAAGGATGGTATCTACAGATGTGCCAAGACAGATAGCCTATGCACACACATTCTTCAACATGGGTATAGCGGTACTCTTTCTTCCCCTCACATCCATATTCACCGCTGTGGTGAGATACCTCATCCCTGAGGAGAGAGAGCCCCACAGGATGGGGCCAAAATACCTTGACCCGCTGGTTCTTACCACACCCTCGCTTGCACTGGGACAGGCATCAAGAGAGGCACTCAGGGTGGCAGACATGGTGCAGGAGATGATTAAGGACTCCATAATGGTCTTCAAAAAGGACGACAGAGAACTCTGCGAAAGACTCCAGGAAAGAGACAACGATGTGGACCTTCTTGACAGAGAGATAAAGCTATACCTTACAAAACTCTCACGCGAGAGCCTTACCGAAGAACAGGCACAGCGTGAGTTCGAAATACTGGCATTCACCAACAACATGGAAAACATAGGCGATGTTATAGACAAGAACCTAATGGAGCTTGCACTCAAGAAGATGGAAAACCAGCTCTCCTTCTCTGAAGAGGGCATGCGCGAGATAGAGGAACTCCATGAGCGTGTGCTCGAAAACTTTGAAATAGGGGTTGTAACCTTCACCAACAGCGACAGGGAACTTGCCCGAAGACTTCTACAGCGAAAGGCAAAATTCGCAGAACTCGAGAGAAAACTTCGCCAGGCACACATTGACAGACTCCACAGGGGGCTCAAGGAATCCATAGATACAAGTGCCATACACCTTGACATACTTACCAATCTCAAGAGGATAAACTCTTACATATGCAACATAGCCTACACGATACTTGGCGAGGAGAAGGAAAGCTCCGTGTAAATCTGCTATAATCTGGATATGCAGAGGAAGAAGGACTCCATACTCATAGTTGGTGTGGGGAACATCCTGTTTTCCGATGAAGGTCTCGGGGTGAGAACCCTGGAATACCTGGAGAAAAACTACCACATCCCGCAGGAGCTCACCCTCCTTGACGGTGGAACCATGGGGCTTTCGCTTGTGGACTGTCTTATGGATGCAAAGAAGGTCATAATAGTGGATGCCATAAGGGGTGGAAACCCGCCTGGATTTGTCTACAGCTTTGAGCTCAGGGAGGTGCCATCCCACATAAGACCCCTTTTCAGCCTCCATCAGCTGGGTATAAACGAGCTTGTGGGGCTTTCAAGAACCCTTCGCAAAAAACTCGACATAGTGCTTGCAGGAATGGAGCCCATGGAGCTTTCACCCTCCACAGAGCTATCTCCCCTTATAAGGCTCAGGCTACCACTTCTTGCAGAGGCAATAAGAAGAGAGGTTAAAAAGAGCGGGGTAAGACTGCGAAAGAAAAGATGCAGAGGGTGAGAATACGCATAAAGGGGATTGTGCAGGGTGTGGGGTTCAGGCCCTTTGTGTACAGCCTTGCAGAAAAATACAGCCTCAGGGGGTTCTGTCTTAACGATTCAGAGGGTGTGCTCATAGATGTGGAGGGCACAGACATTGATGGCTTTATAGGAGAGCTCAAGACCCGTCATCCACCGCTTGCAAGGATAGAGTCCCTATCGGTGGAAAACTTAAGACCCGTAAGGTATTCGGGCTTCACCATAAAAGAGAGCCAGACCTGCTCGAAGAGTCTGCCAGTTATACCGCCTGATACGGCCATATGTCAGGACTGCCTCAGGGAGCTCTTTACCAGAGAGGACAGAAGATACCTCTATCCCTTCATTAACTGCACCAACTGTGGCCCCCGCTACTCCATAATAGAGGAGGTTCCCTACGACAGGTGCAACACCACCATGCGCACATTCCAGATGTGCAAGGACTGTCTTGAGGAATACACAAATCCTGCAGACCGCCGTTTCCATGCCCAGCCCAATGCGTGCTGGCAGTGTGGCCCGAGGGTGTGGCTTACAGACAGAGAGGGCAACACCCTGTGTGAAGACAGAGATGCCCTGCAGATGGCACAGACACTTCTTAAAGAAGGTGCAATAGTTGCGGTAAAGGGGCTTGGCGGGTTCCATCTCTCCTGCGATGCGGAAAATCACCAGGCGGTAAGACTCCTGAGACAGAGAAAAAGGCGCCCCACAAAGCCACTGGCAGTGATGTCTTGTAGCATTGAGATGATAAAAAGGTATGCCATGGTGAATGATACAGAGGAAAGGCTTCTTGCATCCCCTGAAAGCCCCATCGTGCTGTTAAGAAAGCTACCCCGTTCTTCCCTCTCAGCCCTTGTAGCACCTGACATAGATATGTTCGGTGTGATGCTTGCCTACACACCACTGCACAGGCTTCTTACAGAGGGTTTTACCGCACTGGTTATGACAAGTGGCAACCTTACAGATGAGCCCATAGCCATATCCAACGAGGAGGCCCTCAACGGGCTTTCAGCCATTGCAGACTACTTTCTCCTCCACAACCGCCCGATTCACACCCGTGTGGATGACTCCATAGTGAGGACGGGAAAGAGGGGCTCCCTTGTGATAAGGCGTGCAAGGGGATACACCCCCAGGGTGGTACGCATGACAGTAAAAGGGCCAGAGCTTGTTGCCTTTGGTGCAGAGAAGAAACAGAGCATTACACTTGTAACCTCTGGCTATGCCATAATGAGCCAGCATATAGGAGAGTTATCCACACTCAAGACCCTTGAGTTCCTCAGGGAAAGCCTTGAGAAGCTGAAAAGACTGTTCTCCATAGAGCCCACAGTAGTGGTCCATGACATGCATCCCGACTACCTTACCACAAGGTTTGCAAAAGAATACGCAAGGGAGCATGCCATAGAGCAGGAAAATATCATTGCCATACAGCATCATCACGCACATATTGGAAGTGTTATGGCAGAGTGGGGCCTTGAAGGAGAGGTTGTGGGTGTGAGTTTTGATGGCACCGGTTACGGAACCGATGGCTGTGTGTGGGGTGGAGAGTTCATGGTTGCAACACGAAGGGAGTTTACAAGGGAGGCACACCTTCTTTACATACCCATGCCAGGTGGTGAAAAGGTGGTTCAGGAGCCGTGGAGAATGGCGGTATCCTATCTGCACGCACTCTACGGAACAGGGTTTGATTGCTATCCCGAGGAGTTTGTCAGGCGGGTGGGTGAGAGGGGCATTAACGCAATGATAAAGCTTATTGAAAGGAGGATAAACTCTCCGCTCACATCCAGTGCGGGAAGACTCTTCGATGCGGTGGCCTCTCTTACAGGGCTCAGGGATACCGCAAGTTTTGAGGCAGAGCCAGCGATGATTCTAAACAGCCTTGCAGAAAGAACCCGTGACAGAGGGGTGTATCCCTTCCAGATAAGGGAGAACGGCACCATGGAGGTGGACACCCTGCCCATGGTGGACGCAATAGTGGAGGATGTAAAAAGGGGTGTGCCCCCAGAAACTGTGGCACGAAGGTTTCACAACACCATTGTGCTCATGATAGTGGATGTGGTGGACATACTCTGCGAGCGAACCGGTATAAGGGATGTTGCCCTCTCGGGCGGGGTGTTTCAGAACATGCTTGTGCTCGAGGAGGTTACAGAGAGGCTTGAGAGGATGGGGCTTGGTGTCTACCACAACAGGGCCTTTCCTGTAAACGATGGTGGGCTCTCTCTCGGGCAGGCCCTTATAGGGCTTGAAAGAGTGAAAAAAGGTTGATAATCTAAACCCCGTAAGCCCACTTCACTGGAGGTAACACTGGTGTGTCTCGGTATACCAGCCCTTGTGGTAAGCCTTGAGGGAGACCATGCGGTGGTGGATGTCGCAGGTGCAAGAAGAAGGGTCTGCTCTGCCCTCTGTGACGGGCTCAAAAACGGAGACTATGTCATAGTGCACGCAGGTTTCATAATCCATAGGATAGACCCCGAAAGGGCTGTTGAAACCCTTAACACTATAAGAACCATTGGCAGACACAGCAGATGAGGTACATGGAGGAGTTCAGAGATAGCTCCCTTGTGAGGGGAATAGTTGACGCAATAGAATCCTTAGGGGTTAAGGGATGTGTGAATCTCATGGAGATATGTGGCACCCACACCCATTCCATATCGAGGTATGGTATAAGGGGGCTCATGCCACCTGGGGTGAGGCTTCTTTCAGGGCCTGGCTGTCCTGTGTGTGTTACCACAGAGGAGGAGATAGACTCCATAGTGGAGTTTGCAAGGGAGAACAGGGATGTGATTATAGCCACATTCGGGGATATGCTGAAGGTTCCTGGCAGTCTTGGCTCCCTTGAGGATGTGAGGGCAGAGGGCTCGGATGTAAGGGTGGTCTACTCTCCACTCGATGCACTTAAGCTCGCCATAAGGGAGCCAGCAAAGGAGGTGGTCTTCTGTGCGGTGGGCTTTGAGACCACCGCACCCACGGTGGGCATGACAGTGCTTAAGGCAGTGGAACAGGGGGTGGACAACTTCTCGGTCCTGTCCCTTCACAGGCTCACTCCTCCTGCAATGCGTGCCCTCATGGACTCCGCAGAAATAAACATAGATGGCTTCATATGCCCAGGACATGTAACCACCATAATAGGCAGTGACTCCTACAGGTTCCTTGCAGAGGAGTACAGTACACCCTGTGTGGTCGCAGGCTTTGAGCCACTTGATGCACTGCTCGGTATATACATGCTCTTAAGGCAGATAAAGGAGGGAAGGGCAGAAATAGAGGTGGAGTACTCAAGGGTGGTAACCCCTGAGGGCAATCTCAGGGCAAAGAGGATACTTGAAAGGCTCTTCAGGGTTGTGGACACAGGCTGGCGCGGGTTCGGCCTTATACGGGATAGCGGGCTCAAGCTCAAGGAGGAGTTCTCCCTGTACGATGCGGAAAAGAGGTTCTACATACGAAGGGTTGAGGTAAGTTACACCTCAACAGGCTGTAGATGCGGTGATGTGCTGAGGGGTGTTATACTGCCAGATGAATGTGGGCTTTTTTCAACCCTGTGTACCCCTGAAACCCCGCGGGGACCATGCATGGTCTCAACAGAGGGGACATGTTCAGCATACTACAGATACGAGAGGAGATAACCCGTGACACAGAGGATAACCCTTGCCCACGGAGCAGGAGGCACAAAAACAGAGGAGCTTATAAGGGGGGTCTTCCTTGATGCCTTTGGCAACCCAGTGCTGAACGAGCTGGCTGACCAGGCAACCGTGGTGGTAGAAAGAAAGAGGGTGTCTGTGAGTACAGACTCCTATGTGGTCTGGCCCCTGTTCTTTCCAGGCGGGGATATAGGAAAGCTCTCTGTGTATGGCACGGTAAATGACCTTTCAGTTGGCGGGGCAATCCCGCTTTACATGAGTGCATCGTTTATAATAGAGGAGGGCACAGAGCTTTCTCTGCTTGAGCGCATTGCAAGAAGCATGAGGGATGCCCTCCGTGAGTGCAATGTGAGTATTATTACCGCAGATACAAAGGTGGTGGAGCGTGGAAAGGCAGATGGTGTGTTTATAAACACCACAGGGGTTGGCGTGGTGGATGAGTGCCTGGAGCTATCAGCCCGCAACATAGAAGAGGGTGATGTGGTGCTACTTTCAGGCAGTATTGCAGAGCACGGTGCCGTGATACTTGCAAGAAGGGCGGATATAGAGGTCTCTTTCAAGAGCGATTGTGCCCCGCTTCACGGGCTCACATCCGTTATGCTTGATGTGGGAGGGGTAAGACTCATGAGGGATGTAACAAGGGGCGGGCTTGCAACCATACTGAACGAGCTTGCAGATGCGTGCGGAAAGGGCATAATCATAGAGGAAGCACTCATACCCGTAAGGGAAGAGGTAAGGGGCGTGTGCGAGATACTCGGTGTAGACCCCCTTTACCTTGCCTGCGAGGGTAGACTCGTTGCCATAGTAAGCCCTGAGACCGCAGACATGGTGCTACATGCCATGCACCGTCATCCACTGGGTGAGGGTGCGGTTGCCGTGGGCAGGGTCACAGCAGATAGAAACGGGGTGGTGCTTAAAACAACCATCGGGGTTGAAAGAATAGTGGGCAGGCTTTCAGGAGAGAACCTTCCAAGGATATGTTAGTCCATACTTATAAGAACCTTGAGCACACCCTTTCTTTCTGCCTCCCTGAAGGCAGAAACCCCCCTCTCTATGGGAAACACCGCTGATACAAGTGGCCTTACCCTTACAAGCCCTTCTGAAAGAAGCCTGAGGGCAGGGCTGAACGGGCCACACCTTGAGCCAACAATCTTAAGCTCATCCACCACAACCCTGTTGAGCTCAATCCCGCCTGCATCCTTCACGGTGGTCTTTACCACAAGGGTGCCCCCGGGCCTTAAAAGAGATGCTGAAAGCCCCGTGCCAGAGGGGCTTCCAGTTACATCCACAACAATATCGAACCATGCATCCCTGGTGGATAGCCTGTCAACCACAACGGTCTCTATACCCATCCCATCCAGTATGGAAAGCTTTTCTCTGTGTCTTCCCACAACTGTAAGCTCACAGCCTGTAAGCCTTAAGACCTGTGCCACAATAAGGCCCAGCCTTCCATCGCCCACCACACACACCCTGTGGGTGGGCCTTATGTGGCACTGTTCGAGAATCTCAAGGGCAGATGCAACTGGCTCTGTGAAGACCGCATCCTGGTCTTCAAGCCCTGGTGGCAGGGGATGGAGGTTTTCCTCTGCAATGGTAAGATAGTCTGCAAAGGCACCGTCCTTTCTGTATATGCCGAGTGTGGTTCTCTCAGGGCAGTGCTCTTTCTCTCCCCTGACACACCAGCCACACCTGCGACACCCTGAGTTTATCTCTCCCACCACCCTTTTTCCCACAAGCTCATCCCTCTGTGCACTCACCACCGTGCCCACGAACTCATGTCCGGGGATGCCTCTGAAGTCCATGTAGCCACGGGTTATCTCAATATCCGTGGCACATATGCCAGCAAGGTTGACCCTTACAAGGGCCTCTCCAGGGGCTGGCACAGGTTCTGGCATGTTCTCACAGTAGCGTAATGTGCCATCAAACAGAAGGGCTCGCATAAGTTTGTGTTTAAATTATCCCTGTTTTCTGTTATTATTTTTTGAATCCCATTGTATTACAGGAGAACCTGCCATGGCAACAAAAAAACCCCTTATACTGGTCTCAAACGATGATGGCATAATGTCAGAGGGGCTAAGGGCCCTTGAGGAAGCCCTCAAGAGGATCGGCTCTGTTTATGTTGTTGCCCCTGACAGGGAGAGGTCTGCATCGAGCCACTCACTTACACTCCACAGACCCCTCAGGGTGCAGAAGCTCTCTGCCCGCCGTTTTGCAGTGGATGGCACACCCACAGACTGCGTTACCCTTGCAATACATGGCGGGCTTTTGCCAGGAAGACCGGATGTGGTGGTATCGGGCATAAACATGGGAGGCAACCTGGGCGAGGATATATCTTATTCGGGCACAGTCTCTGCTGCCATGGAGGGCACACTTCTCGGAATACCATCCATAGCCATATCCCTTGTTGCAAAAAGGAAGTTTAACTTCAAGGATGCCTCGCTTTTCGGGGTCAGGATAGTAAAACATGTGCTCCAGAAGGGACTTCCAAAGGATACCCTCATAAATGTGAACATCCCGCAGGGCAGAGTCCGGGGGTATCGTATAACACGACAGGGCAAACGCATATTTGGTGGAGATGTGGTTGTGGAAAAGACAGACCCCAGGGGCAAGAAATACTACTGGATAGGTGGAAACATGCTCAGGTGGGAAGGAGGCGAGGACACAGACTTTGCAGCAATATCGAAGGGTTACATATCCATAACCCCCATACACCTTGACATGACCAACTATTCAGCCATGAGTGAACTCAGGTTCTGGAAGTTCTGACCCTATGAGAGAAAAGGACATATACGCACGGGCAAGAAAGACCATGGTGGAGACCCAGCTCATCCCCAGGGGTATAAAGGACAGAAGAGTTATCTCTGCCATGCTCAAGGTTCCAAGACACCTCTTTGTGGATGAGGCCCTGAGGGCCCAGGCATACAGCGATTATCCCCTCCCCATAGGAGAAGGCCAGACCATATCCCAGCCCTTTATGGTGGCATTCATGACAGAGGCCCTGAAACTTGAGGGCACAGAAAAGGTGCTCGAGATAGGCACTGGCTCGGGCTACCAGACCGCCATACTGGCAGAGCTCGCTGAAATGGTCTACTCCGTGGAACGCATACCATCCATAGCAGACAGGGCAAGAAAGACACTGGACAGCCTGGGCTACTCAAACATAGCCATAAGGATAGGGGATGGAACACTCGGATGGGAGGAGTTTGCCCCCTTCGATGCCATACTGGTTACCGCAGGAGCTCCAGACATACCACCACCCTACATGGAACAGCTCGCAGAGGGTGGAAGGCTTGTTATACCAGTGGGTGGTGAGTTCGTGCAGGAGCTGGTAAGGCTCACAAAGAAAAAGGAAAGGATTGTAAGGGAGAACCTCGGTGGCTGTAGGTTCGTAAAGCTTATAGGCAGATACGGCTGGCAGGAAGACTGAAAAAAAGTAGATGCTTAAACGCCTCTATAACTGGACACTCTCGTGGGCACACACACCCTATGGATGGCAGGCACTCTGTGTGGTCGCCTTTGCAGAGGCAAGTTTTTTTCCCGTACCACCTGATGTACTGCTTGTGGCCCTTGCAGTGGCACTGCCAAGGAAGGCGTTCTTCTATGCAGGGGTATCCTCTGTGGGTTCTGTTGCAGGTGGTATCGCAGGCTATCTTATAGGGCTGTATTTCATGGACGCTGTGGGAGAACTCATAATAGATGCCTACGGGCTTGAGGATAGCTACCACAGGATACAGGAACTCTACCAGCGCTACGATGCATGGGCAGTGGGTATCGCAGGGTTCACACCCATACCCTACAAGCTCTTTACCATAACAGCAGGTGCGTTTCGCATAGACTTTACGGTGTTTGTGATTGCCTCTGCGGTGAGCAGATCCGCAAGGTTCTTTCTTGAGGCAGTAATACTCTACAGATATGGTGATGCCATAAGGGAATTCATAGACAGATACTTCAACCTTATTACCGTGTTCATCACGGTGATTATTCTGGCAGTGGTGATTATCTACAGATGGCTGTAGAGCTTAAAGACCTTCCCGTAATAGGGGTTGTGGGAAGCGGAGAGCCCGATGCCCGCCTTGAGGAGCTTGCAGAGAAGGTGGGCATGTGGATAGCCCACCGTGGGGCCGTGCTTGTAAACGGCGGGCTCGATGGCGTTATGAGGGCATCCGCAAGGGGATGTAAAAGGCATGGTGGCATAACCATAGGGTTTCTTCCAGGCACATCCCGCAGGGATGCAAACCCATACATAGATATTGCCATACCAACGGGTATGGGAGAGATGCGTAATATACTCATCGTGAGGGCATCCCGTGGGCTCATAGCTGTGGGCGGTGGATACGGCACACTCTCAGAGATAGCCATAGCACTTAAGATCGGTAAACCCGTGGTGGGGCTCAACACATGGGACATACCTGGCATCATAAAGGCAAAAGACCCCGAAGACGCAGTGGATGTAATACTTAAAAATATCAGGGATGCGTAACCTTAAAGCCATAGCCTGTGTGCTCAGCCTCGTGGTGCTTGTTTCTGCCTGTGCACCGAGAAGGGGTGTGTATCACACCGTAAAAAAGGGCGAGACCCTCTGGAGGATAAGCTACAGATATGGGGTGGACATAGAGGAGCTGGCAGAGGTAAATAACATAAAAGACCCCTCCCTCATAAAGGCAGGCCAGAGGATATACATACCCCTTAAGAAGAAGACCCGAAGGGTCAAAAAATCAACAACCACTGTAAAAAGGTCAACCACTGAAAAAAGGCCCGCAGTTGCCAGAAAGGGCAGGTTCATATGGCCTGTCAGGGGAAAGGTTATATCAGGCTATGGAATGCGCGGGGATACAATGCACAAGGGTATAGACATAAAGGCAAAGGAGGGCACACCCATAAGGGCTGTTGACCACGGAGAGGTGGTCTATGCAGACAACAACATGCGCGGATACGGCAATGTTATAATAATAAAACACAGGGATAATATCTTCACCATATATGCCCATAACAGGAAAAACCTTGTAAGAAAAGGTGACAGGGTGAAGAGGGGACAGATAATAGGACTTGTGGGAAATACAGGTAATGCTACCACTGCGCATCTGCATTTCGAGGTGAGGGATGGAAGCAGGGCGGTAAACCCCTTTTTTTTCTTGCCCTGAAAGAACTTTTGTAGTATATTAGACCATGTTTAAAAAAGACACACAGCCCCGATCCTCAGCATGGATTTGAAGAAGAATATCAAATATAACCCCATGGGTGACAGGAAAGAAGAGCACATAATGGCTGAGGAGGGTGGCGTGGAAAAAGAGCTCCTTGAGGAGCTTCCTGCCCCGGGTGATTCCCTCAAGGCATACTTTGAAAACATCAAGAAGTATCCGCTCCTTACCGCAGAGGAAGAAAAGACCCTTTCCGAGCGCATAGCCAGAGGCGACAGAGAGGCAAGAAAAAGAATGATAGAGAGCAACCTGCGCCTTGTGGTCAACATAGCAAAGCGTTACATGAACAGGGGCCTGCCACTGCAGGACCTCATAGAGGAGGGCAACATAGGGCTCATAAGGTCTGTGGAAAGATTCAAGGGCTCAAAGGGTTGCAAGTTCTCAACCTATGCGACCTACTGGATAAAACAGAGCGTTGAAAGGGCCATAATGAACCAGGCACTTGCAGTGAGGCTTCCCATACATGTGACAAACGATATATCAAAGATGAACAGGGTGAGAAAGGAGCTCAAAAAACTTCTCAAAAGAGAGCCCACACCCATGGAGATAGCCTCACGCATGGGCGTAAGTGGCAGATACATAAAGAGGCTTTCAAACATAAGCCACAAGGTGTGCTCCATAGATGCAAGCCTCGGCGGTGATACAGACGAAACACTTCTCGATAAACTTGAGGATACAAGATTTCCAGAACCCATAGAGCTTATGAGCGCAGAGATACGAAGTAGAGAGATAGAGGAATGGCTCTCTGTGCTCGATGAAAACGAGCAGAAGATAATAAGGCTCAGGTTCGGCCTCGACTGTGAGCCGGAAACACTCGAAAAGATAGGCAAGAGATTCGGCGTTACAAGGGAAAGGATACGCCAGATAGAGGCAAGGGCACTTAACAAACTGCGCCAGATAGTGAACAGCAAAAAGATAGACTCCCTTGACTCCATTTAGAAAAACGCATCAAAGAGGTGACCCCATATGGTTGAAAGACTCAAGAAGGCTATAAGGGATGTGCCTGACTTTCCAAAAAAGGGAATAATATTCAAAGACATAACCACCCTCTGCAGAGACCCCCACTGTTTTCAGACCATGGTGGACTTTCTGGGACATCGCTATGTGGGAAAGAAGATAGACCTGGTGATAGGTATCGAGGCAAGGGGATTTATAGTGGGCTCAGCCCTTGCATATAAGCTCGGTGCAGGGGTGGTGCTCGTGAGAAAACCAGGTAAACTGCCCTGGAAGACAAAAAGGGCCTCATACACACTCGAATACGGCGAGGACTCCCTTGAGATACACGAGGATGCAATAGAGAAGGGACAGAAGGTACTCATAGCAGATGACCTTCTTGCAACAGGTGGAACCGCAAGGGCGGTGGTTGACCTTGTGGAAAAGCTCGGCGGAGAGGTGGTTGAATGCGCCTTCGTGATAGAACTGAAAGAACTCGGCGGAAGAGAAAAACTCCATCCACACAATGTGTTCTCACTCATAC
>JALUQR010000017.1 GCA_027017505.1 bacterium | reverse complement strand
GGATAGGCCATCGTCTATGTCGTGGTTGTTGTAGGCTATCTCATCTGCCATGTCCACAATCTGTGCTTCAAGGGAGGGGTGTCTGTAGAGGGCGAACTCTGTGAGGGAGGAGGGATGGTCGTGCTCGGAACGGTGTTTTATTATGCCCTCTCTTACCTCCCAGGTAAGGTTAAGCCCTCTGAACCCCGGGTAGCGTTTTTCAAGCTCATCCACTATACGAAGGCTCTGGCGGTTGTGTTCGAACCCGCCATGGTCTTTCATGAGCTCGTTGAGTATGTTCTCGCCTGTATGTCCGAAGGGTGGGTGTCCCAGGTCATGGGCAAGGGCTATGGCCTCTGCGAGGTCTTCGTTCAGACCACATGCCCTTGCAATGGTGCGTGATATCTGGGAGACCTCTATGGTGTGGGTGAGGCGGGTGCGGTAGTGGTCTCCCTCGTGATAGACGAAGACCTGGGTCTTGTACTCAAGCCTTCTGAAGGCATTGCAGTGGATTATGCGGTCCCTGTCACGCTGAAACAGGGTGCGAAAGGGATGCTCCCTTTCAGGATAACGCCTGCCACGGGAATCCTGGCTTCTTATTCCATAGGGGGCAATCCTTCTGGACTCTATCTCGTTTATGTCTATACCCTTCATTTGACACACCATGTGGTTGTTATAAAATATCCCTTATGAGGCGCATCTGTGTGGTGCTTCCCCTTCTTTTTGTCTGTGGCTGTGCCTCTGTAATATCGCCAGAGGTGCTCAAGAAGGTGGAGCCTGCCCTTACATTGAGGGCTGTAAGAAGCTCTCCTGAAGAGTACAAGGGCAGTGTGGTCCTGTGGGGTGGCATAATAGTGTCTGTTGAGCACCTTAAAGAGGGCACCCTTATAGAGGTCT
Organism: bacterium; assembly: GCA_027017505.1. Classification (GTDB taxonomy): domain Bacteria; phylum Desulfobacterota; class GWC2-55-46; order GWC2-55-46; family DRQE01; genus DRQE01. The sequence goes on along the minus strand of JALUQR010000017.1, from coordinate 1,101 downwards.
TCCACACAGAGCTCACATCCACCCACCGCCCGAGCTTTTCTGCTGATACCTCACAGGGCAGATTCCTCATCGAGGCAAGGGGCTTTCTTGACAATCTCATATACCGCCCAAAAAGGGGCATAACAGTAGCAGGCATACTGAAGGGTATGAAGACGAAGAAACTTGGCAACATGGACTACACCTACCCTGTGGTAGAACCCCTTGAGATGCACCTTTTTGACCCACCTGAAGAGCTCTATCCCGTGCCACCTCCCTGGTGGTGGTACTACCCGCCCTACTATCCACCACCGCCTTATTACTATCACTGACCACAGCCATCCTTCAGGGTGCGCATGAAGGCTATGTACTCATCGTAGTACTCGTCCATGAGCTCATCAAGGTCTTTACCCTGTGGGTCTATGTTTTTTTTCTTCTTGAGGAACTCTGTGAATGTCATGAGTCCTCCTTACCCTTGATTTTATGGAGAACCTCTCTGGTCTCATAGGGTATGGGGTCTTCCACGCCTGCCTCAACGAACCCCCTGAGCCTTAAAAGGCAGGAATCACACCTGCCACAGGCGATATCTGCCTCCCTGTAGCACGACCATGATAGCTCAAATGGCACACCAAGCTCCATGCCCTTTCTGACAATATCTGCCTTCTTCATGTGTATGAGGGGTGTTACAATCCTTATCTCTGTTGTGGGTCTTGTGCCCTCTTTTATGGCGTCCTGGAAGGCACGGTAGAAGCTCTCCCTGCAGTCTGGATAGCCAGAGCTATCCTCCTCAACTGCACCTATGTAAATCTGGTCTGCACCCAGAACCTCTGCCCAGCTTGTTGCAACGGAGAGAAGGTGTGCGTTTCTGAAGGGCACATAGGTCGGGGGTATTTCCTTTCTTTCCAGCTCTCCACGGGGCACCTCTATGGAGGTGTCCGTAAGGGCTGACCCCCCTATATCCTTCATGTAATGGAGGCCCACAACGAGCCTGTCTTTTATGCTGTAGAAGTCTGCTATTTTGTGGAAGCTTTCAAGCTCTTTTTTTTCAGCCCTCTGCCCGTAGTTTGCATGGAAAAAGGCACACCTCTGGGATTCAGCCACCGCTATACCCGCACACACAAGGCT
>JALUQR010000016.1 GCA_027017505.1 bacterium | reverse complement strand
GAAACTCCCTTTTCCTGAACCTTCCGGAAAGAAAAGAGCCCGTAATCCCCGAGGGGTCTCTTATGAGTATAAAGATATGGTCTGTATTGAGAATCTCTTTAAGTCTGTGTGCAAGCTGGCTTAATATCTCTTCTATATCGAAGCCCTGGTTATAGAGTTTCTCAGTGTTTCTGTATAGAGACAGCTCCAGCTCTTTCAGCCTCAACCTTGTCCTGAGGCTTTGCAGTCTCTTGTTGTTTTCTTCTTTCATGGGGTGCGCATGCCATCTTTAAGGCTTTTTACGAACCTTACCACCCTGTCTGCAAGCCTTTTTGAGCCTGTGTTGCGGGCTATGATGTCCACTATAGCACTGCCCACCACCACACCATCTGCCCACTGGCTTACCCTTCGTGCCTGTTCAGGGGTGGATATGCCGAATCCAACGCATACGGGCAGTGCTGTGAACTGTTTTATCCTTCTTACATGGTCTCTTATCTCACTGGGAAGCTTCTTCCTTGCCCCTGTAACCCCTGTGACACTCACATAGTAGATAAAGCCTCCTGCCCTCTGGACCACAAGGCGTATCCTCCTTTCATCGCTTGTTGGTGTGAGAAGATACACAAACTCTATACCCCTCTTTTTAAGCTCCTCTGCGAGTTCTCCTGCCTCTTCTGGTGGAAGGTCCACTATGAGCACTCCATCCACACCTGCCCTTTCTGCATCTCTGGCAAACCTTTTATGTCCGTAGACAAACACTGGGTTGTAGTAGCCAAATAGCACTATGGGTATATCCACACCCTTATTCCTGAGTTTTTTTACCAGGTTCAGCACCTTTGGCAGTGTGGTGCCACTTTCAAGTGCCCTCTCGCTTGATGCCTGTATGGTGGGGCCATCTGCCATGGGGTCAGAAAAGGGCACACCGAGTTCCACAATGTCTGCCCCTCCTCTTGCAAGCCCTTCTACAAGGACCTCGGTTGACTCAAGGTCAGGGTCTCCAGCAGTTATGAATGCCACAAGGGCCTTCTCCCCCTTATCTCTGAGCTTATGGAACAGGGTGGTAAGCCTGTTTTCTCTTTTCATATCTTAAACCCCAGTATTCTGGATACAGTGGACAGGTCCTTATCGCCTCTTCCAGAGAGGTTTACAACTATAATCTCAGTTTTTTTCATCCTTCCTGCCACCTTCATGGCATATGCCAGGGCGTGTGAGCTCTCAAGGGCGGGTATTATGCCCTCGGTCTCGCACAGTATCTGGAATGCCCTTATTGCCTCTCTGTCTGTAACCGTTGTGTAGTGGACTCTTCCCGTGTCTTTAAGGTAGGAGTGTTCCGGGCCCACCCCTGGATAGTCAAGCCCTGCGGAGACCGAATGTGTGTGGAGTATCTGTCCGTAACGGTCCTGAAGCACATAGGACTTGCTTCCGTGAAGCACACCAACCCTGCCCTTACACAGGCTTGCTGCGTGTTTGCCTGTGGAAAGCCCCTGGCCTCCTGCCTCAACACCCACCATACGCACCTCTTTATCCTCAAGAAAGGGATGGAAGAGCCCCAGTGCGTTACTTCCTCCACCAACGCACGCAACAAGCAGGTCTGGCAGTCTGCCCTCAAGCCTCTTTATATCTTTTTTCACCTCTCTGCCTATTACGGACTGAAAGTCCCTTACCATCATGGGATAGGGATGCGGGCCTGCAACACTGCCTATTATGTAGAAGGTGTTTCGCACATTGGTGACCCAGTCTCTAAGTGCCTCGTTCATTGCATCCTTTAGTGTTCTGCTCCCGCTTTTTACTGGCACCACCTCTGCACCGAGAAGCCTCATCCTGAACACATTTGGAGCCTGCCTTTCCATGTCCTCCTCACCCATGTAGACCACGCACTCAAGACCAAACATTGCAGACACCGTGGCCGTTGCCACCCCGTGCTGGCCTGCACCTGTCTCTGCAATAATACGGCTTTTTTTCATCCGCCTTGCAAGAAGAATCTGCCCCATGGTGTTGTTTATC
>JALUQR010000015.1 GCA_027017505.1 bacterium | reverse complement strand
ACTCAGAGGTGGTCATAAGGGATGTGGGGCTTAACCCCTTAAGGTGCGGTATACTGGACATCCTTAAAAAGATGGGCGCATGCATAGAGGTGTTCAACATAAAGGAAGAATGCGGTGAGCCCGTGGGAGACATTATAATAAAAGAGACCCCACTTAAGGGAGTGGAGATTGACAGAGAAGAGCTACTTCCTGCCATAGATGAGTTTCCCCTCATATGCGTGTGTGCATGCTTTGCAGAGGGAAGAACCACCATAAGGGGTGCAGAAGAGCTCCGTGTTAAAGAGAGCGACAGGATAGAGGCCATGGCAGACGCACTTAAAAGGCTGGGCGTATCTGCAGAGGAACTCGAAGATGGCATAATAATAGAGGGCAGGGGAAAGAGAAGACTTAAAGGCGGGGTGAAGCTTGAGACCAGGGGAGACCACCGCGTAGCCATGGCACTGTCTGTAATGGCACTGAACACAGAAGAGGGCATAGAACTCGATGATACAGACTGCGTTGCCATATCATACCCTGACTTCTACAGGGACATGGAAGAGGTGCTTGTAAGATGAAACCCAGGGGACCTGTTGTTGCAATAGATGGGCCATCAGGTGCGGGCAAAAGCACGGTAAGCAGAAATGTGGCAAAAAAACTGGGCTTTAAGTATGTGGACACAGGTGCCATGTACAGGGCATTTGCAGTGGCAGTAGAAGATGAGGGAATAAGCCCTGAAGACGAGGACGCACTCAAAGAGTTCACAAAAAGGGTGGATGTCTGCTTCGATAAAGATGGCCACATATATGTGAACCGCAGGGACTATACCCACAGAATACGCACACCCCTTGCGGATAGACTCTCCTCTGTGATCTCCACAAAGGGGTTTGTAAGGGAGAGGCTGGTCTCCCTTCAGCGAAGAATTGGTGAGGAAGGATATGTTATAATGGAGGGCAGAGACATCGGTACCGTGGTCTTTCCAGATGCGGATGTCAAGATATACCTTGTTGCCTCTCAGGAGGTAAGGGCAGAGAGAAGATTCAGAGAGCTCAAGGAAAAGGGGCACAGGGGTTCAAAAGAGGAGATTCTTAAAGCCATAAGCGAGAGAGACCGCAGGGACACAGAACGCTCTCATTCTCCACTGCGAAGGGCAGAGGACGCAGTTGTTGTGGACACAACAGAACTCTCCCTTGAAGAGGTGGAAGAAAGGGTGATGAAACTTATAGAAAGGGGGATAAAGGAGTGGAAATAGTGATAGCAAAGACAGCAGGGTTCTGCTTTGGTGTGAAAAGGGCCATAAGCATGGCCATAAACTGTGCCAAAAGGGGTGGAAAGAACATATACACCCTTGGCCCGATAATACACAACCCGCAGGTGGTAAGGAAACTCGAGGAATCAGAAAACATACATCCAAAGACCAGCGTGGATGAGATGGACGAGGGCACCATGATTATAAGGTCCCACGGCATGAAGCTTGAGGACCTTCAGAAGGCCCGTAAGAAGAACCTCACCATAGTGGATGCAACATGTCCGTTTGTTAAAAAGACCCAGGAGTTCGTGCGCACCCTCTCCAGAGAGGGCTACACCATAGTGGTGGTGGGAGAGAGGGAACATCCAGAGGTGCAGGGGGTTATAAGCTACGGGTCAACTGAAATCATAGTGGCAACATCCGTGGAGGAACTCAAAGACATGCCGAGAAAGAGGAGGATAGGGATAGTCGCACAGACAACACAATCGCAGGAAAGGCTTCAGGAGATAACCGCATTCTGCCTTACGAAGGCATCCGAAATAAAGGTGTACAACACCATATGCAACGCCACATTCATAAGACAGAAAGAAAGCGTGGAGCTTTCAAAAACAGTGGATTGCATGATAGTGGTAGGCGGAAGAAACAGTGCCAACACCAAAAGACTTGCAGAGATATGTAGCTCCATACAGCCCAGAACCCACCACATAGAGGTTGCAGGAGAGATAGACCCCCTCTGGTTTGAAGGGGTGGAAAGGGTC
>JALUQR010000014.1 GCA_027017505.1 bacterium | reverse complement strand
CCCCCCTCTTCCAAACACATCCCCAACCATTATGAGGGCTGTCTTTTTTATGGAAAGGTCTTTTAACCTCTCCTTTATGTCAGACAGTGTGCCCCTCACTATGAGTTCATCCTTCCAGCCCACCCTGTATGCAACCACCACAGGGGTATCCGCATGGTAGGCACCTCTCAGCACCTCCACTATGGAATCCAGCATGGAGATGGAAAGAAAGAGCACAAGGGTTGGCCTTGTCTCTATCTGGCGGGCAAGCTCTCTTAGTGATGGGCCAGGTGTTCTATTAGATACCCTTGTTAGCACCACCGTTTGCGAAAGGCCTGGCACGGTAAGCTCTCTGCCAAGCCTTGCCACCGCAAGCTGAAAGGAGCTCACACCTGGCACAACCTCGTACTCTATGTTAAGCTCCCTTAATAGCTCTATCTGCTCTGCCATGGCACTGTAGATGGAGGGGTCTCCAGAGTGAAGGCGTGCAACATCAAGCCCCATGGATGCTGACCTGCTGAATATCTCCCTTAACTGCTCAAGGTCAAGTCCTGAAGAGTCGTAAATATGCTTTGCGTTCCTTGCGTACCTCTCCACAATCGCCCTGTTTACAAGAGAGCCTGCATACACTATAACGCCTGCCCTCTCTATTATATCCCTTGCCCTTATGGTGAGAAGCTCGGGCTCACCAGGGCCTGCCCCTATAAAGTATACCTTCAAGACTGCCTCCTCACTATAAGTGTTGAAAGATAGCCCTCTGGCACGGTACCGTCAGGGTGTGTGTTTTTTCTCAGGTCCACAAGTCTTTCTCCCTCAAGCCCGAGTCTGCTTGCAAATATGGCGTTTTTCCTGAGACCAAGCCTTTCAACAACCGCCATTATCTCATCAAGCCATCTGCCTGCCTTCATTATAACGGTGGTGTGGTTTGAGAGAATCACCTCTTCAAGCTCCTTCATATTGCCCCCTGCAGGATATATGCACACACGCTCTGAGCCCTCTGCGAGCGAGTAGTTAAACCTCGATGCCATGGCACTGTATGAGGTTATCCCGGGTATTGTTTCCACACACAGCCCTGGCCACAGCTCACCAAGGGCGTCAAGAAGATATATGTAGGTGCTGTAAAGAAGCGGGTCTCCAATGGTAACATAGGCGACATCCTGTTCTTTCCTGAGCCTTTCCACAATGAGCCCTGCGGTCTTGAGGTATCTTTCCCTCAGGGCGGGTCTGTCAGCTGTCATGGGAAAGCTTACATGCTTGAGTTTCTCCCCTTCAAGCCCCAGCCCTGAAAGTATGTGTTCTGCCACCCGAGAGCTTCTGCCCTCTGCCCTGGGCACGAATATCACATCCACAGCCTGCAGGACCCTGTACGCCTTAAGGGTTACAAGCTCTGGCTCTCCTGGCCCGAGACCCACACCGAAAAACCTGCCTGACATTACACCCTTCTCCTTGCTATGAGTATGCTGAGAGACGGTACATCCAGGGTATGGAACTTTTGGGGTCTTATCTCCACAACCCTTTCATCTGGTAACGAGAGGTTGACCGCAAGGTGGAACACATACCCCGAGAGCTCAACCCCCCTGAGTTCCTCCCCGAGTAGCCTTAAACTGTCTCTGCCATCAAGCAGTATGGCAACCCTTTCTTCCTCTTCAAACACCCTTTTTATGTCTGTATCACCTCTTCTTCCGTGAAGGCTTATTATCCTCAGGTTATGCCAGTCCTCCCCGAGCCTTGCAAAGGCATACTGGACAGAGCTTATCCCTGGTATGACCTCACAGCTGTCTCTGCCAAACCGCTCTATTATCCTGGTGCCAAGGCTGTAAAGAAGCGGGTCTCCTGAGACCAGAAATACCACTCGCTCGCCCTTCCTCCAGAAAAGCTCTGCCCTTTCGAGCACCTCCTCGTAGTTGCCCTTAAGTGGTAGTAGCTTGATGCGGGCTTTATCCTCAACCAGTTCCTCAAGGAGCCTTTCTGCTCCCACACACACGGTTGCCTGCTCTATAACATTCCTTGCCCTTATTGTGAGCATATCCCTTGCACCAGGGCCACAGCCCACTATGTAGAGCCTTCCTCCATCCATACCCCTGCAGACCTGGACAGCCCTATAAGGCTTTTTTCCATATCAAACAGTAAAACGGGCACAGCACTTTCTGTTGCCAGATGGTGTTTTATACTCTGCTCTATAAGCTCTGCCAGCTCACAGAGGTGTCCAAGAGCTGACTCTTTTTTAAGTACCTGCACGATGCCCTCCACCGTGGGTAGCTTCTCAAGACGGGCAAATGTGGTGGGGCTTATCCTGGGTTTGAGAAACTTAAGTACAATATTTTTTGCATGCGGGGAGCGTGTGTGATGTGTCTGAAAGTATCCCTCCACGGGTTTTGCAAGCTTTGCGGGATGGCCTGCAACCACAATCCTTTCTACCCTCTTTGATGCCTCTTTGAGGGCAAAGCCCAGGTAATCGCCTGCCTGAATGACCCTTTCTTTCAGGGCCCTTTCTGGAAGTAGCCCCACCACTGCCTGTTCACCTATGTTGCCAGGGGTTATTATTATCTCCCTTACACCCTCTGCCCTGAGCACATCGAGCTGGGCCAGTATACTTGCCTTAAAGGCAGACGCAGAGCTTGGCTTCATAACCCCTGTTGTGCCTATTATTGATATACCACCTTCTATGCCCACTTTCGGGTTCCATGTTCTGCGGGCTATCTGCTCGCCACCAGGGGCAGATATTACAAGCTCCACCCCGCTGTCTGTAAGCTCCCTTACTGTTTCCTCTATCATGCGCCTTGGTGTGGGGTTTATTGCAGGGCTTCCAGGTGGCACACACAGTCCCTTCTTTTTTACCACACCTATGCCCCTGCCTGCCCTTATGACTATCTTTCTGTCTTTGCGCAGGGATGCGGTCACGGTAATCTCAAGGTTATGGGTTACATCCTTCTTTTCGCAGGAGATTTTTACCACACTGCTTCTTGCGAAGCGGTTATTAACGGTAACACTCCTTACAGGTATGGTTGCAACCCCGCCCAGCGGAAGCCTTACTGTGACAGAGCGTGACCTCTCGCCTCTGAGAAGGGCAAGAAGGGCTGCCTTTACAGCCCCTGTGGTGTATGTGCCAGTTGTGTATGCAACCATTTTCAGACGCTCAGATGCTGGTGTCTTAACCTTACAGCTACACCCAGAATAACCCCCAGAAGTATGGAAAGTGCAAACCCCTGCAGAGCCTCTGCGAAGACCGCGTGATACCTGTAGGGATTAATGTAGGAGAGCACAAGCCCCCCACCCCTTAACACCACCCATACAAACACACTCACAGCCACTGCCCTCAAGAGCACAGACCCTGTGGGAAACACCCACCAGAGGGCACAGAGAAGTGCACCCGTAACAACACCGAATACTGCACCACCTGTTGCAAAGGCCATAAGGTTGTAAAGCAATGGCTGTTCAAAGGAAAATACACCCGTTACACTGTTTATGCCCATCGAAAGCACACCCCATATGAGACCTCCTGCAAGACCTGCTGTAATGGCATCCTTGAACTTCATCCTTCTGCACCTCCGTTTTTTTCAAAACCTTAGTGGCATGGCATGCCCAGTGTGTGTCTGAAGTCATGGAATGCATCGTGCACACCAGGGGCAATGCTGTCCACACCATAAACTATAAGTATCATTGCAAATGCACAGGCAAGTGCAACCACGCTGAGTATTACTCCAAGGTAGAGGTTTCTTTCTCTTTTTACCTCTTCTCTCATATCCTTACCTCCTTTGGGTTTTTATTTTCAAATGCAAGCTTTATGAGTGCATTGACTATGGCAACCGCAACGGTGCTTCCGCCTTTGAACCCGCGGTTTGTTATGTAGGGCACAGAGCCTGTGGTTTCGAGCATAAGCTTTGCCTCCCTTGCATTGACAAATCCCACAGGGGTGGCAACAACCAGCGAGGGTCTTATACCCTGGTGGTTTATCATCTCCAGAAGGGTGAGAAGTGCTGTGGGTGCGTTGCCTATTACAACCACACTGCGGTTGAGTCTTTCTGAAAGGCTCCTCATGGATGCAGATGCCCTGGTTATACCCTCACGCTCTGCAAGCTCCTTTACCCCCTCATCGTTCAGCATGCAGACCACACTGTGTCCGTACCTCTGGTTTATACCGCTTCTTACCATCGTTACATCCGTGTATATGGTGGTCCCACCTCTGAGTGCGTCCACACCGCTTCTTACAGCATCAGGGCTGAACACAAGGCTCTTTATGTACTGAAAGTCTCCTGTGGTGTGTATAACCCTTTTAACAACTGGTCTTACCTCTTCTGGTATGTGCCAGCCCTCAAGGCACCGTTCTATGGTTTTCATGCTCTCTTCCTCTATCATCTGGGGCTTAAGCTCTTTCAGCACAGGTGCCTGGACAAGTTCGGGATAGAGCTCCTCTCTCAGTATATCGAACACCAGTGGATGTGCTCCCACTGGCTCAAGAAGCCTTACACTGACACAAGGGTTGTATCTTTCAACCGCCTTTTTTACAAGCCCTGGAACATCCTCTGTTGTGTGCATACCCCTGAACAGGAAAAAGGGCAGTACCACCACCTCTTCAGCCCCGCCCTCTATGAGCCTTCCCACAGCATCTTCTATAGAGGGGCTGGCAAGCTCCATAAAGCCTGCCTCTATAAGGGTGGTGCCAAAGTAGGCCCTGAGCCTTTCAAGATGGGCAAAAAGCTCCCTGTTTGCCTCATCCCTTCTGCTTCCATGGGCAACAAGGAGTACTCCCCTTTTTTTCATCTTCCAGTTTCCACCCTTCGAGCAGGGGCATCAATCCCCATTATTCTGTATATGAGTGTCATATCAAGGCTTTTCCTCACACACCCTGCAAGCCTTCTGTAGCACTCCTGGCGCCTTTCGTAGTAATCTGTGGATGAATCCTCACCACATGAGGCGTACCTTTGTCTTTTTACCCTCTCTATTATTGTCCTTCTTAAGGGGGTGTTATCGAATATACCGTGTATGTATGTGCCCCATACTCTGCGGTCTTCGCTTATACAGCCATCCTCTATGTTAACATCCCTTCCACCCCTTCTGTAGATGAGAAAGGGGGATGCGGTTTTTTCTGTCTTTATGCTTTTTCCTGCGTGTATTTCGTATCCTGTAATTGTAATATCTCTATCCGATAGTGTTCCTGCCAGCAGGCGGGCCTCAACCCTCTGGGTGAGCTTTTCCCGCTCAAGCCAGGTCTTAACCGGAAGGTAGCCAAGCCCCTGCTCACTGCCACCCTCTTCCACCCCGTGGGGGTCTTCTATAAGGCTACCGAGCATCTGAAACCCCCCGCATATGCCCACAAGCATGCCACCACGCTCTGTGTGTGCCCTTATCTGTTCTGTGTAGCCTGCGTTTTTGAGGTATCTCAGGTCTCCTATGGTGTTCTTTGTACCAGGTATTATGAGTATGTCAGCCCTTCCAACGGGCATACCTGGTTTTACATATCTCAGGGTTACATCCTCATCAAGAAGGAAGGGTTCAAAGTCTGTTGTATTGGATATGTGTGGTAGCTGAAGTACCGCAATCTCAACGGTGCTGTCTGGCCTTCTTATCTCTTTTATGTTTACGCTGTCCTCTTCCTGCAGGCAGAGCCCTTCGATGAAGGGCACCACCCCTATTATGGGAAGTCCTGTTCTTTTTTCAAGAAACTCAAGGCCTGGTGCAAGAAGCCCTGCATCTCCCCTGAATCTGTTTATGATAAAGCCCTTTATCTTTTCTCTGTCCTCTGCTGGAAGCAGTTCAAGCGTTCCCACCAGGGATGCGAACACCCCTCCGCGCTCTATATCTCCCACGAGCACCACAGGAGAGCCTGTCATGTGTGCTGTGCCCATGTTGGCTATATCGTTCTCCCTCAGGTTTATCTCTGCTGGGGAGCCTGCACCCTCTATGACGATTATTTCATACTCCTCTGCAAGCCTTCTGAAGCTTTCAAGCACAAACCCCTTTGCCACCTTTTTGAATGTCTGGAACCTTCTTGCATCCATCAATCCGTACACCCTTCCCTGCACTATCACCTGCGAGCCCCTGTCCCTTAAGGGTTTAAGCAGTATGGGGTTCATGTCTGCTGTGAGCTCCACACCCGCAGCCTCTGCCTGCACCGCCTGTGCCCTTGAGACCTCAAGCCCATCATCTGTAACGAAGGAGTTTAGTGACATGTTCTGTGGCTTGAAGGGGGCCGCACGGAATCCATCCTCCCTGAATATCCTGCAGAGGGCTGTAACCATGAGGGACTTTCCCACACTTGAGCCTGTGCCCTGAACCATTATGCATCTAAGGTGTCGTGCCATATCCTGCTCCCCTGTGGTGTGAGAACATGGAAGGGACTCTGGAAGAGAGGAGAATAATATAAGTTGAGGATGCGTGCAAGTGTCCTTCCATTTCTCACTCCTCGAAGAAATGGAACAGTTCTTTCAAGCAGGGCTATCTGGCAGGTCTCCTGGCTTCCGGTTCATCCTACTTACCGCGCCTTCCCGGGCATTTTCTGCCCAGTGGCATCAAGGCGGTGTTCGTCCCCGGTTACAGTGGCGGGCCCGCTCCCGATTTGCACGGGATTCCCCTTTAATCCTACAGCAGGAACCAGATAGCCTTCCCGAAAACAAACAGGTCTTAGAG
>JALUQR010000013.1 GCA_027017505.1 bacterium | reverse complement strand
CCTGCGCGCTCGAGTGTATCGGGCCTTGTAACATCACCATTGAGGACCATTACATCGTACTGATCGGCAATAGAGGAGCACACATCCTCTCTGGGGTCTATTACCGTAACATCATGAGCCATCTCAACAAGGCTGTCCATAACGAGCCTGCCCAGTTCTCCACCACCTGTAAGTATTATCCTCATATTTAAGCTACTCCCTTCCCCTCAGCGTTGCGTAGAGCCAGAGAATAACAGGGACAAATTCAAGCCTGCCTGCCCACATAAGCCCTATAAAGAGAAGCTTTATGTCCCATCCCGCACCCTCTGATACCACACCTGCTGTAAGCCCCACCGTGGAAACAGCAGATGTAACATCAAACAGACTTGCCAGTGGCTCGTGGCCACGCCACATAAGGTATATGGTGGCAAGTGCTATTACTATAACATATATCCATATAAGAGAAAATATACCCACAGGGTCTTCCCTTCCTTCGGGTGTGAGTCTTCTGTGGTGTGGAAACACCTTCTCTCTGGGATAGAGCCTTGCTGTAAGATGGCTGTTTACAATCCTTACAGTCTCCACTGCCCTGTATATCTTTATTCCACCTGCTGTTGAGCCCATGCATCCTCCAACGAACATGGATATTACGAGCAATCCCAGAAGATGTGGCGGAAGGCTGGATGGTGGGTGCAGGTAAAATCCGGTGGTGGTCTGTGCAGAGACAGTTATAAACAGGGCGTCATAGACTGTCCATCCCTCTGGAATGCCCAGGGCAACAAACAGAAACACAGAGCCCACAAGACCTGCAAGCACAAGGGGCTGTAGATTATCCCTGAGGATTTTTGTAACAGGGGTTCCCTCAACCCTTTCCTTCCATACCCTGTAGTAGATGACGAAGTTTACAGCACCAAGTAGCATCAGGATCAGGGTTATGAAAGAGGCCAGCTGTCCGTGGGGCACTGGCTCTGAAGGGTTTTCAGGGGTGAATCCTCCTGTGGATATACCCGAGAGTGCGTAACACAGGCTTTTAAGGGGCTCAATCCCTGCAATCCACAGTGCCACTGTGGCCACAAGTGTGAATACAAGATAGGTAAGGAATATTATGCGCATGTGTGCGGTTATTCTTGGTGTGAGTTTTCCCTCGTGCACATCCTCTTTAAGCATTACCACAGCTGGTCTGCCAGAGACCATAAGGAGTGCCACTGTAAGTGCCACAAAGCCCAGCCCGCCAAACCACTGCAGAAGGGAGCGAAAAAAGAGCATTGTGCGTGGAAGTCTTTCGGGGTTGAGAAGGCTGAAGCCCGTTGTGGTAACCCCGCTCATTGCCTCAAACCAGGCATCAAGAGGCGACAGCCCCACCACCAAGAAAAACGGCAGTGCGGAGAGCACACTCACCACCAGAAAGGACAGTGATGCCACCACACTTACCTCTACCCTCTCTATGGTTCTTTCTGGCACACCCCTCTGAAGGTACCATCCGCACAGTGCGGTTAGAAGTGCCATGACAAGGAAGTGAAAAAGATAACCCTCTCCTGAAAGAAGGGATACCACAGAGGTAAGCAGATACACCCCGCTTGTTACGAGAAGTACTCCTCCTGTGTACTTGAATACTACCCTGTATCTTAAGGTATCCACACCTGAAGATGGTGGTTATGCAGGGGGTTCCTTTTTTTCGGGCTCTGCAGGCTCTGGTTCTTCCTTTTTTTCTGGCTCTTCTTCAGAGGGTTTTACAGGCTCTTCAGGGGTGGCCTCTGCGGACTCCACACCCTCTTCTTTCTTCTCCTCAGGGCCACCCTTGCGAATCTTCTCTATCTCTTCTTCAAGCCGGGCTATCTCTGTCTCTATCTTGCGTATCTCCTCTATGAGGCGCGTAACCTCTGGCCTTGACAGGGGGTTCTCATAGGGTGGCTTTGCCATCTCGTATACCATACCCCCAAGTTCGTTAAAGAGCTTTTCTGCCTGTTTGTGGTTTGTGTATATGCGGGAGCGCAGTTTTCCTATCTTTGC
>JALUQR010000012.1 GCA_027017505.1 bacterium | reverse complement strand
GGTGGGCCTTTTCAACCAAGGCACAGAGTGCATACGGTACGGCACTTGCGGATACAGACCTCACCCTTTCGCACGAGTTCGAGGGCCCAGACATAGTAGAGCTGACACCAGAGATCATAGACGACAGAGAGTTCATCAAAGGGGTCGAGTGGGCAACAAAACAGGAAGTGGCACGCTGGGATGTAAAGCTTCAGCGAAAGGCAGACCTTACGAGTCTTCTGGCAGGCTGGGTGGGTGCCTTCGGGCTTGGCAGTGTGGTAACCACACAGCCCGATCCCACTAACGCACCGAACACATACGACCACACCTGCAAGTTCAACACTGCAAGTCTGCAGAACCCTGTAACCTCGATAGTAGAGGAGATAGGCTCGAGCATAAAGCGCAAGCTGAGGGACATGGCTGTGGAGGAGTTTACAATATCTGGCGAAGGACACGGAAGGTTGAAACTTGAGATGAGCCTTGTGGGAAGTGGCTATTGGGAGAACTCTACCCTTACGATGCCAGCCATAAGCGATGGCGGAAGTTATCTCAGGATGAGAGACCTCAACTTCAAGATAGGTCCAGCAGGTAGTGAGATAGATGTGTCGAAGAGGCTCAAGAGTTTTACATGGAAGGTGAACAACAATCTACAGCTCGATAGTGGATACTATCCAGGAAGTGGGCTTTACAGGGGTAGATGTCTCCATGGTGCGAGAGAGCAGGAGCTTTCCTTCGTCCTCTATGTAGAGGGAGCCCAAGAACTCCAGGACCTCATAAACAACTCGCAATTAAAGTGCATCATCACCGCAACGGGAGACACCATAGAGGGAACATACAATCATGAGCTCACGCTCACCTTCCCAAAGCTGGCCTACAAGGCTGTGCCTATTGAGACCGAGGGACCGTTTCTGGCGTATAGCATAGAGTGCAATGTGCTCTACGACGATACCACGGGTGTACCTGTGGAGATGAAAGTACGCAACAAGCAGCCGAGCTATCTCGTATAAAAACTTTTGAAGGAGGTTCGATAATATGGCAGTTCTGACAAACCCTGAAAAGACACGGATACGCATCTATGTTGGTGATGAAGAGGTTACCTTTGTGTTGAACACCCCAAGCACCGATGCGCTTGTGAGATTCCTTAAAGATCGATATGTGAGCACAAGGCGGGGAAAGATAGTAGATAGATCCTATGAGGCACGTATCAAGTTCGTGGACGAACATCTCTACGATGTGGAGAATGTGGTCTATCGCGACGAGAACGGCCAGATTAGACCCCTGAACAACACCGTGGAGGGCTGGAAGGAAAAGATACCTGCAAGCTGGAAGGTGTCTGTTGCCATGCACTTTGAAGAGAAGGAGGAAGTAGAGGCCCCAAACTCCTGAGGGACTTCCTCGAAAAGAAGCTGTACGACCTGAAAGAAAAGTGTGAGTCCTGTTACGAGGATCTCGTGGAGGATGGGGAAGATCCTTCTGAAAGGTGCAAGGGATGCAGATTCGAGGGGGTCCTGAGGCGATACGACGATATATTCATGGCATGGTACAACAACATGATCATGTTGTATGAACTCAAGAAAGCTGGGTATCCCTTTGAGAAGAATGATCTGACATTCGCAGAGTGGAGGGCCCTGCGTATACTGGAAGAATACTTTGAGAGGATACAATGGCAGTCGCCAACACAGCAGAGATAAGGCTCATATTCAGAAATTCCGCCACCGCTGGCATTGAGCGGGCAAGGGCGATCTTTGTGAAAAATATGGAGCGTATGCGCACCCATGTGTTTGCCCTTGAGAAAGCGGTATTCAACCTCAAGACAGCCATCGTGGGTCTCGGCGTTACATATGGACTCAAAAAATTTTCGAGCGCACTGATAGACGCAGGAAGCAAGACAGAAAACTACAGGGTCAGGCTTAAATACCTCCTTGGCTCACAGGAAGAAGGGGTACGATTGTTCCAGAAACTCAACGAATACGCAGGCAGAGTGCCCTTTACATACGAGGAGATAATGGAGGCAGGTACACAGCTTGCGGGTGTCGTAAAGGGTGGTGTTGAGAAAATCATGGAGTGGCTGCCACTCATTGGAGACCTTGCAGCAGCGGCCGGTTATACCATCACAGAGGCAACGGGGCAGGTCATAAGGATGTACAGTGCCGGTGCCGCGGCTGCCGACATGTTCCGAGAAAGAGGTACCCTTGCGATGCTGGGATTCAAGGCAGGTGTGAGCTACACCGCTGAGGAGACACGGAAAAGGCTCATGGAAGCATGGAAGAAGGTGGGCTCAAAGTTCCGTGGAGCAACAGTGGAACTTGCAAAGACGTGGCGTGGCTTGATGAGCATGTTGGCGGATACGTGGTTCCAGCTCCGTACCGATATAGCAGATGCAGGGGTGTTCGATTATGTAAAGGGCGGAGTGGGGATGCTCATAGACAAGATCAATGAGCTCAAGAAGGCTGGAAAGGATACCGCATGGGCAACGGCGATGAGTAACAGAATCATATCAGCTCTTGAGAAGGTCATATTCACAGTGGGGCTCCTTGCCTCTACATTCAGAGGGTTTCGTCTTATATGGGTACAGTTGAAAGAGATCTTTTATGCGGTCGTGGCCATACCCCTTTGGAAAGGACTCCACAAGATTAGGACAGCACTTACTTCGCTTATTGAGAGTTTTGCCTCACTGGCAAAGAAACTCCCCTCCTGGGTTCCAGGGGTTAGTGCAGTAAGATCCGCTCTGGAGGGATGGCTCGAAACATCGAGGCGCATCGGGAACGAGCAGAGAGCGATTATTCAGGGATACCAGGAGGATCTTGCGAAAACCAGGAGGGAACTTTTCAGACTTTCCGAAAATCTACCATGGGAGCAGGCAGGAGAACTGATCGTCAAACTCAGAGAGAAACTTGCCTCCCTCAGGAGCGAAGCACAAAAGACGAGCAAAGCCACAAAGGCAGTAACTACTATTACCAAACCTGAATTGCCTGAAGAGTTCGTAAAAAAGCTCTCCGCGCTGAAGAGGAGACCAGTAGCTCTGCCTGTAGTCGGCATGGAAAGTCCTATGGAATCTGCTTACAAGGACTATCAGGAAGGGCTTGCAAGGCTACAGGAATACTATAACCAGCGCAGTATCATCATTGCAACGAGCCTCCAGAACGAGGCTCAGCTGGAGGCTCAATACAGTGCACTGAAGAGACAGTTTATTCAGACCGAACAGGGTTTGAGATTACAGATGTATTCCTCTACACTCGGCGAGACAGGAAAGTTCTTCAACAACCTGTACACCATCGCTGGCTCTTCAAACAAGAAGCTCTTTACGATGATGAAGGCATTTAACATCGCACAGGCACTGATGGATACATACACTGCATTCAACCGTACCCTGGCAAGTCTTCCCTATCCGTTCAATGTGGCTGCCGCTGCGGCTGTTCTGGCACAGGGTATGGCAAGGGTTCAGCAGATAAGAGCCATGAGGCCTGGAGGTACAGGTGGAGGAGGAGGCACAGGTGGAGGTATGTATGCTACAGGTGGAAGATCTCCTGGAGATGGTTTCACAGGACCTGCTCGCTCTCCACAACCATCTCCCAACATAACAATTCACATAAACAGCCCTCTTACTGGCAGTGATGAGGAGTGGGAGCGACTCGTTGAAGAGAAGATTGCGCCTGCCATAAAGCGGGCGGTGGAGAGAAATATCGAGATAATGTAGGAGGTAGAGATGGAACTGTACCATGCAATAAAGGAGCTTTTTCCAGAGGCAGAAGCAGAAAGAGACTTTGTGCTGCAGGATGACGGAAAGGGTCCATACATAAGGGAATGGAATGTGAAGGATGTAAATGGTAACCCGGTGCCGGAACCCACACAGACAGAACTTGAACAGGCATATCAGCGCTATCTTGAGAAGAAGGCACTTACGGAATACAGAGATAAGCGCAAAAGAGAATATCCGGCTGTTGGGGATCAGCTCGATACTCTCTGGAAGGCTCTCAGGGGTATGGGGCTTCTGGCTGACCCCACCCTGGATGAGAATACCCCTGAGGGTATGCTTGCCCGTATAGAAGCTGTTAAGGCTAAGTATCCAAAATCATGAGTACATGCGTATGCGCGAGATAGACAAAATCATAGTCCATTGCAGTGCTTCCGACTTTGGTGATGCCCAACTCATAGACCAATGGCACAGGGAAAGGGGCTTCAAGATGATAGGGTATCATTATGTCATACTGAATGGCTATAGAAGAAAGGGAGTCTACAGGGAAGACGATGACGGTCTTATAGAAATCGGCAGACCCCTTGATGAGGTGGGCGCACATTGTAGGGGCTACAACAAAACAAGCATAGGGATATGCCTCATAGGAAACAGGCTTTTCAGTGAAAGACAGCTGTTTTATGCTCTGCCCTCTCTTCTAAAGGAGCTTATGAATAGGTTTTCCTTGGGGCTTGAAGATGTCTATGGACACAGGGAGTTTAATCTCCATAAGAGCTGCCCAAACTTTGATATTCAGGCGGTATTGAAAAAGGTGCTTGGTGGAGGAAGTCAGGTGTGCAGACAGGACCTGTTGCCAGAATGAAGGAACACATATAATACAGTTCAGGGCCGGGCATATATGTCATGATAATGGCGGACCAGGAGCAGGTATAGAATGGCTAAACTCTCAAAGGTAGAGCTTCGTATTTGCATGAAGTGCGGTATTGTTTATGCGCCTTGTGCTGGGTGCGGTTGCCCAGACCACCCTATAAACTTTGCTAATAGATTAGGGGACTATATTGAGGAACAGGTAACACAGAAGTTAAGGGAGGACAGCAGGGCATGAAATGGGTAATTGAGAAAATAAAGGCAATGCTATGGTCTGTTTTTGGCAATAACGATGACCCTCATCCCCCAGTGGACTATCTGTCCGGGTATCCACACTGGGTGAGATACTTCATGTGGTATGTGATAAGAAACCCTTTGCACAATTTTACTCACTATCTTATTGGGATGAAGGGGCGCAAACACCTCGTGATGTGGGGCGAGGTATTCCACCCGAAAGGTGGTTGGATAATCATTCTGCCGTATGTATCCTACTACGGAAAACGCTGGGCTTTTTATCTGGGGTGGCGCCCAGAAGAAGGTGTATTTGGGGTCAAACTCATCAGGCATAGAAAGAAGCACAATTGATAAGGAGATTCTGGGCCGTGAAAATCGGACTGTGTCAGAGGTGCAAGCGAATACACTTTGTGGGAGAGAAAGAACTCTGCCCTGAATGTATGGACAAAAAGGAGGAAAGAGAAGATGAGGAATCTACTGGCAGCACTACTATGTTTGTTGAGGAGAAGGTATCAAAGGAAAGGTATGTGATGATACCCTCTCTTCTGAATAAGGCTATGGCAGACAGAATCATGCAGAACATGGGGCTTGAGCACGGCTATGATAGGGAAGAGAGAGGGTATTACTGGTACAAAGTCTTTGGAGGTGATAGGAGATGAAGCCGCTTAAGGCAGTGCTTGATGGAACAATCGGCCGGGTCATAGACAAACTCACAGACCACTTTCTGCCTGCAAAGTTAAGTGAGAAGGAACGAGAGGAGTTCAGGCTTAAGGCAAAGGATCTTGTTCTGAAAGAGATTGAACAGGATATAAGGGTAATAGAAGCGGTGAACCAGACCATGCAGGCAGAAGCCCGAAGTGAGCATGTGCTTCAGTGGATATGGCGTCCCATAGTGGGATTGACCTTCAGTGCGGTTGTGGTCAACAACTATATTCTCATGCCATACCTGCAGGTCTTCGGGCTTCAACCGATTGAGATACCCGCCTATCTGTGGAATACGATGCTGGTGCTTCTTGGTGTTGCTGCAGGCACGCGTGGGCTGGAGAAGTGGCAGAGGGCTAAAGGACATAAATAAAAAGGGAGGTGTATATAGCTATGACTATGAAAATACGCATCATCAATGAGGATGACACCAAAAAAGCACGGGTAGATGTCTGGAACAAGGCAACGACTGGCAAAGATATGCTTGCGAATATTCGTGAGATAGAGCCACAGGGCGAGATAACCGAATATCTACACGCAACTCAGTATGTGTGTGTCTCTGAGATGCCAGAATAAAAAAGCCAGTTGGCGCCACAAGGCTAACTTTATTAGCGAGATTATGGAACTTAAAATATAGGAGACTTCGTAAGATGTGTAAGTGGCATGGAGGCTCATATGAAGGGAATGTGGTATTGACGATAAGGAGGGATGGCAAGAAAAAGCGAATCAATGTGGATAGGTGTATAGCAGAGCTTATAGCAGCACTTAACGAGGCAGGGATCTATACAGAGGCATCATGCTGTGGGCATGGCGTTAGACCCATAACCGTAGCTTTAACACATAACAGGTGGCTGATAATCTGTAATGATGAACAGAGGCAAGAGATAGATAAAGTATTTCCTTCTCTGCTGGAAGGCACAGCGTATTTACCAGGTAAAAATGCCTCGGAAGAATCCGACAGATAGGCTATAATTCAAACAGCGTTTGACCACGCCGAACAGGAATTTTTTGTTAGTTATCTCGTTCATCGCTGTTACTTATCTCGCACGCTTACACAATATTTGAATTAAGTGAATTTATAATTATCATAATTCCTTCATAAATGAGTCAATCCCATTTTTAGTTGAAATTCTGTAGCGGCTCCGATTCGGCATCAGGCTGCCACCTCCTTTTTCAGTCCCAGTTCTTTGCGCAGGGCATCTCTCAGGCGTGGCAGGTAACGCCAACCGCA
>JALUQR010000011.1 GCA_027017505.1 bacterium | reverse complement strand
CCTTCTGGGACTTGCCATGGGCTACAGCCCCGAGGAACTGGGACTGACCCATCACAGAATAAGTGTGGATGGCTTTCTTGAAAAATGGGAAGGGCTGAATAAAAGAAGGGATAGTGAAAAGACATTATCCAGAGAGCTCAAAGAGAAGGGAGCATTTATCTGATGATAGAGGAGTACCTTGACTTTAATCTCTTAAGAAAGTGTGCGGAATGCGGTGCATGCTACAATGTGTGTCCCTCGTGTCTGTACATAGAGGGGTATGACCCCAGGGCTGTCATAAAGGACATCCTGAAGGGAGAGTTTGAAAAGTGGCTTCATTCCGAGCACATATGGCAGTGTCTTGAGTGCCATCAGTGTCTTGAGCTATGCTACCAGCACTACGGGTTTGAGAACGCCATGACCACCATGAGGCTTCTTGCAACAAAAAGGGGCATACATCCCGCACAGGTCAAAAGGGGCTGGGATATGTTCGTAAAGACAGGCAGACTCGGTGAGCCCGCAATGGGACAGCGTAAAAGGCTTGGGCTTCCAGAGCCAAAAAAGTCAGGCAAAGAGGAGTTTCTTAAACTGCTCGCCATATACAGAGAACGCAGAACAGGTGAGAAAAAATCCAGCGAGGCAGAAGCATGAACCACAACTTTACAAAAGACATATCAGGATGCGGACTTACAGGCATCATACACAAAAAAAGGCAGAGGATAAGCGGGGCTGAGGTAAAAAAGTCCATCTGCCTTATGAAGGACAGGGGCAACGGCCTTGGTGCAGGGTTTGCCGCATACGGTATATACCCTGAGTTTGCAGATTTCTATGCCTTCCATGTAATGTACGATGACCCCATGAGCAGGCGTGAGACCGAAGAGTACATAAAGGACAACTACATTGTAGAAAAGATGGAGCCAATACCCACAGCCCCTGTAAAGAGCATAGTGATAGCACCAGCCCTTATGCGTTACTTCGTAAAGCCAAAGAAGGAAAAGCTCTACGGAGACCTGAGTGAGGACGACTTTGTGGTGAGGACCGTAATGAAGATAAACTCCGAGATAGAGGGTGCCTATGTGTTCAGCTCGGGCAAGAACATGGGTGCATTCAAGGGTGTGGGTGAGCCACGCGATATAGCGGACTTCTACCGCATAGAGGAATACGAGGGCTACATATGGACAGGTCACACCCGCTTCCCCACCAACACCCCTGGATGGTGGGGCGGGGCACACCCATTCACGCTTCTTGACTGGTCTATAGTCCACAACGGAGAGATTTCCTCCTATGGCATAAACAAGCGTTACCTTGAGATGTTCGGCTACAAGCTCACCCTTCTTACAGACACAGAGGTTGCAGCGTATCTTCTCGACCTCCTTATAAGAAGACACGGGCTCGATATAAAAACAGCCTGCACAGCCCTTGCAGCACCCTTCTGGAAGGACATAGATATGATGGACGAGGAACAGAAAGAGTTCTACACAGCCCTGAGGCTTGTATACGGAAGTGCCATGCTGAACGGGCCCTTCTCCATACTCTTTGGCCATTCCAACGGACTTGTGGGAATAAACGACAGGATAAAGCTGAGACCCCTTGTTGCAGCCACAAAGGGGGATATGGTCTATATGGCAAGCGAGGAGTCCGCAATAAGGGAGATATGCGGTTCACCAGACAGGGTGTGGACACCAAGGGCTGGAGAGCCTGTTATAGTGGAACTGGAATCATAAAAAAGCGGTCTTACCCCTTTTAAAGGCTTCTATCTTGAAAAACAGGTTCTCCGTTTATTCGTTCTCCCTGCAAGTATAAAGGAGGGATTTCAGAGATGTTCAAAAGTCTTGCACCACCAGAGTTTCTGGCAACCATAGACACCGATAAGTGTATAAGATGCAAGAGGTGTATTCAGAACTGTGGATGGGGTGTGTACTCCTGGGGTGGAGACAGGGTGCTCATTGATACCACCAGGTGTGTCAAGTGTCTCAGGTGTTACCACTACTGCCCTGTTGAGGCCATAGAGATACGGGATAACCCCACAAGGTTTCGCCCGAATGCATAC
>JALUQR010000010.1 GCA_027017505.1 bacterium | reverse complement strand
ATATTATAGAAAAGAGATTATATGATCCTGAAACTGGGACCTATAAAAGGAGAGTGTAAGTGCAGGGATTAAAAAGTGTCTCGGTCAAAACACCCCCTGTGCGCATTTTGTGCACACTTCCTGCACTTAAACCCTCTTGGGGTCCATGCCATCCAGCCCACCACACGCCACAGGCAAAGCAGGGCAGGGGAGTTACCTTTTCCACAACCCCCTGAATTCCCTTCCTCTATCAGGACCCTAACCCTTTGATTTTCAAAGAAAAAGCCGAAAATCAGACCCGAATCAAGCCCTTTTATCGTTATTCTTGACACCAGATTTTTTATGTGTTAATGTTAACTCTTGTAGCACGCGGGAGTAGCTCAGTTGGTAGAGCACAACCTTGCCAAGGTTGGGGTCGCGGGTTCGAATCCCGTCTCCCGCTCCATTATTTCTATAAGAAAATCAACAAGTTACAGGATCCGACCATCGCTCGTCCACCTTGCTTTCTTTCCAGCTGTGACAAAATTGTGCCAGACTCTTCCAAAAAAGACCTTTTACAATCCTTGTAGAATCGCTACTCAATACCAAACCCTCCACAGGCTGTAAACAAAAAACTCTGTGTTAAAGGGTGTGCCTCACAATGGCCTGAGCTGTATTCAAGCTCACATAAACACAACAGAAGAAAGTGAGAGGGTTTTTACACTCCTGGTTTTCCTCTGTGCTTCCAAGGATGGAATAATCATTGACACCCTGGTTTACATAATTTATATTTTCTTAAGTGATTTTCGAAAGGTGTTAAGGGTTAAATCAATGGAGCAGAGGGCAGGCAAAAGCATTGTCCGTGGGGTTGCAAGAGGGGTAAGCTGGAGAAAGGAGGGGGCTGAATATCCCCTTGATGTGCTCACCTTCAGGGTGGAGCAGGTGGATGAGAATGGAAATATCATAAACTATGTGCCAGTAACGATGAAAGGACTCATAAAGGGCAGTATAGCTGACGGAGACGAGGTAGAGGTGGTGGGCCATGTGGATGATGACGGATGGCTAAATGCTGAAAGTATTTATAACCTGAAAACACACGCCTATACAAAACCACAGAAAAGTCTGCTCTCAACAGTTTTTATAATCATCTTTATAGTTATCTTCCTGAGCATCATCTATGGTACTTACCGATTCTGGATTGAGTGGAATGAGTTCAAGCCACCAATGTAGGGTTAATGAGTTTCTCAACGCACCACATAGATTATATCGAAAGGGCATTTCTTGATAACGCTTCAAAGCCCGCTGGGGTTTCACCGGATGAGCTTTATGTGCTCCAGGATGTGAAACTCTTAAGAGTCTCGGGTGTTGCAAGCTTCTGGAAGGGCAGGGCAAACAAGGTGGAAACACTTCGCATTCTTATGGAGGATTTTTGCTCTGGCCTGTATGGAGAAGGACTTCCGCTCATCTACATGGTAGAGTGTGATGCATCCGAGATAAGACTGTCCATAGGAACCACAGGACAATCGTGCCTCTCTGTACTTCTTCCTTCCCTTGAGAGCGCATATCCTGGTATAGAGCTTGCAAACGATGACAGTGGTTTTCCCGAAAGGTTAAAGGGGTATGATCGGTCATGCATGGTTGTGGGAACACCCACACTGAAGATAGGTGATGAAAATGTGGGCATAGAACAGATAGAACGCCTTATACGGGGCAGGTACGGTGACAGATGGATGTATCTGGTGGTGGCAGTTCCCATGGACAGGGAGGAGGTTACAGGGCTGTACAGCTCCGTGCTAAATGAATTGCGCATAATCAGGGATACCACAAGGAGTACTTCCTCAAAAAATCCTGTAGTAGAAAGGTATGAAGAGCTGGTAACAGTTCTTCTAAAAAAGATTGAAACCGGAAAGACCTGTGGAATGTGGCATACCTCGGTATATTTTCTGACCCA
The DNA here is from genome assembly GCA_027017505.1 of bacterium. GTDB lineage: Bacteria > Desulfobacterota > GWC2-55-46 > GWC2-55-46 > DRQE01 > DRQE01. The sequence continues at coordinate 16,257 of JALUQR010000010.1, read as the reverse complement.
GGGTACAGATGGGCTCGAACAGGCCGGGTCCATACTCAAGGCAGTTTTTGGCGGACGGGGCTCATTGCCTGATCCCGTAAAGGTCATAGAGTGCGGGGACAGTATCCCTGGTCTTGCACAGATTACCACTCCCGCACCGGAGCCTCCTGGTAAGATACATTACCCCGGGAAATATCTCAGTATACTGAACTCCAGAGAGCTTACCGCTTTTGTGCACCTGCCAACAGAGGAAAGGCCAGGTTATTTTGTAAAGGACAGTGCATTGTTTGATGTGGCCATCAGTCATACAGACCAGACTGACTCTGTGGAACTCGGTGAGGTAACCGATAGGGGCACATCAATGGGATACCCCTACAGGGTAAAGACCAGGGAGCTTACCAAACACACCCTGATAGCAGGAACCACTGGAAGCGGAAAGACCAACACCATATTTCATCTTTTAAGACAGCTATGGCAGAAGGGAATACCATTTCTTGTAATAGAACCCGCAAAGACAGAGTATAGAAAACTCCTCCACACAGAGCTTGGCAGTAAACTAAATGTGTTTACCCCTGGTGTTGAGATGCTCTCTCCGTTCAGGCTCAATCCATTTCAGATAATACCTGGCACATCTGTGCAGGCCCATATTGACAGATTGAGGGCAGTCTTTGATGCGAGTTTTATAATGTATGCCCCCATGCCCTATGTGCTCGAACGCTGTATGTACGAGGTTTACAGAGACCGTGGCTGGAACATGACAACCAGCGAAAACACCAGGGGCTCACACTGTGACGCCTCTCCAACATTGACCGATCTTTACGAAAAGATTGACCAGGTTACAGAAAGCCTGGGATACGAAAGAAAGATAACCATGGATGTAAAGGCAGCCCTTAAGACACGAATCAACAGCCTTCGCATAGGTGGAAAGGGGCTCATGCTTGATACCAGGAATTCCATACCCATGGAAGAGCTTCTCTCAAGACCCACGGTAATAGAGCTTGAACACATAGGTAACGATGACGAAAAGGCATTCCTTATAGGGCTTTTACTCATCTTCCTCTACGAACACTACACCACGATGACACTCAAAGAGGGAACGGGGCTGAAACATGTAACCGTGGTGGAGGAGGCCCACAGGCTCTTTCGCAGTGTGCCAGAGATGCCAGATACCGAGGTTGCAAACATGAAGGGAAAGGCAGTAGAAACATTCTGCAACATACTGTCAGAGATAAGGGCCTACGGTGAGGGATTTATCATAGCAGAACAGATTCCGTCAAAACTCTCTGCGGATGTGCTCAAAAACACAAACCTCAAGGTCTTCCACCGCACCGTGGCACTGGACGATAGAACCATGGTGGGCACCGCAATGAATATGGACGAAGACCAGATGAGATTCGTTGCATCCCTTGATGTGGGAGAATGTGTGGTGTATGGAACAGGTGATGACAGGCCACTTCTTGTCAGAGTTCCCTACAGCAAGGTTATGGTGGACGAAAGGGATGAAACAGAGCTTATAAAACAAACTGCCACGGGTGTTCGAAGGAGGTTTCCCGAACTGTTTCTGCCATATAGGCTCTGTGCTCCGTACTGCAGAGAACCCTGTAGATACAGAAAGGAGGCAGAGGGTGCGGTGGAAGAGGGCACATTTATGGAGGGGCTTGCACGCCTGATTCTCTCTGCAGTTGTAAGCCACGGTGCAATTGAAAAATCCCACGCCCTGTTGCTCGAACAGGCGGTAAACAGATTCAGAAGTGTGAATGACAGCGGTGGGTTTGTCTACTGCGCGCTGATAACAGGAATCCACAGATACTTCGATAAAAGGGGACAGCAGTATGGCTGGAGCTACGATGATACCCAGAGACTTCAGTCCATGTTCGCAGGATATGTGCTTAATCTGCTCTCAGAGAAATCTTCAGAGAATACACTCGAAGAATTTGCCCGCACATACATGGAGATGTGCAGGGTAGGCTTTATGCCATTTTCAGGGTGCAGAATGGTCTGCTCCAGGGGATTGTGCCTTTACAGGTACAATGTGGAGCCACTTCTTCATGATAACAGGATTGATAGAAACTTCCTGAATGCCATGGCAGAGGGCGAGGGGGTAAAACTGTGGGAAGGGCTTGCAGGGGTGTGCAAAAGTGTTGTAAGACGCGTGGTGGTAGATGACATCCCGGAAGAAGAGAAAAACAGGGTTGCCATGTGTTTTGTCATCCAGAAGTGTGAGTCCATGCCATACATGGACTACTTTCTCACAGACAGAATTGTTACCCGTATGAAAAACCTTTTTGACGGAGGGAGAATCAACGGACAACGCTGAAGCGAAGGAAAGAGAGGAGAACGCAGGGGAGACCTCCGGTGACAGCCACATTGATGCTGTAAACAATATTGAGAGGGAAGGGCACAACCAGCAGACAGGTGGTAATGAGACGGGAGGTGAAAACCCGCAGGAAAACAGTCCAGATGTTGAAGATGAGGTTGTCCAGCAACAAAACGAGGTGTCAACGGATGCCACCTCACAACAGGACACCCGTGAGTCTGCCCCGCAGACCACAGACACAAACGAGTCAGATACCGAACAGCACATCCAGCAGGAAGACTCTCCAGAGGTGAACATCCCTGAGGACTTTAAAGAGAGGGTCCAGCAGATGGCTCCCCACATGCGCGAGAGATTTGGCATACCTTCAAGAGGTAACGGTATTATAGGTGGATGGACCCACACCAACAGAGATGGCATCAGCAGGCGTATAGACTTAACCAGATGGTATCCTGGTGAGGGCAACAGATATATGGTGGAACACCTTCTTGAATACCTTCAGGGGCGTGAGTGGGCACGCGAAAGGCTTGAGAGACAGCTGGACAGGATGGAAGACAGACTCGGGCGTATAGGACGCCCGTTCGACCGAAGCCTTACCCTTGCGGTTGCAGGCCGTGAGACCTCTCATGTAAACCTTTTCAGAAGTTATAGGTCATGGATTCACACAGCCCACCAGGGAGGGATGGACTTTTTTGGAGAAAATGTCCATACGCTCATAGACAGGGGATACCTGCCAGCGAATTTTCCATGGAGAGAGGCCCCGTTTACGAATGAGCGTGACGAAAGAACCCCTGCAGCAGAGGTCAGGGGTGACAGACTTGTAGAAGCCTACGCGGCACGTCTTGAGCTTGCAAAGGACTCCTTTATACGCGAGGCACAGAGAAGGGGGTTTGATGTCTCCAACCTTAACCCTGCCACCATGCGTGCCTGGACGATGCTCTCCTTTGGTGGAATTGGAACAGCACAGGAAATACTCGATGAACTAAAAGAGATGAATGGCAACCTGGATGATATCTTCACAGCAGGTCATCCCCTCGAAAGATACCAGGCTGTACAGCGTGCACGGGTAACAGCTGCAGAGGCAGAGATGCTTGATAAGATATTAGGATGGAATTAAAAGATTATTACCACAGGACCCTCCTTATTGGTGTTGACACAAGAAGGCTTATGTGATATTCTAACCCCTGAAACATTTGATTCACTTGCCAGGGTTGGGGTTACGGGTTCAGATGTCCCGTCTCCCGTTCCTGTAAGTATACTCAATCCTTCCTTTTTTATTTTTGACCATGATAAAAAGACAGGAAAGAATGGACCTTTTTAATGCCTATCTGGAGGAGAAGGGACTTAAGTCCACCAAACAGCGATATTACATTGCAGACACATTCTTCAGAACCACAACCCACATAAGCCTTGATGAGCTTTTCAGAAAGGTTAGAAGAAAGTTTCCCAAGATAGGGTTTGCCACAGTATATCGCACGATGCGCCTTCTTACCGAATGCGGGCTTGCCATAGAACGCCAGTTCGGCGACGGGCAGACCCGCTATGAGAATGTACCAGAGGATGGACACCACGACCACCTTATATGCATAAAATGCTCCAGAATAGAGGAATTCCACAACCAGAAGATAGAGGACCTGCAGGAAGAGACCGCAAAAAAGCTGGGCTTCAAGGTGATACGCCATAAGCTTGAGCTCTACGGCTACTGCCGTAACTGCGCATAGGCCAGGATTGACCCTGCCAGCAAACCCGAACCCAGAATACCCTGGGTAAAAAGAATCCCTTAAGGTGGCTTTCCAGAATAATCTTTTTCTTGCAAATGAAAATGAAAATGGTTATCATTAAGATATGGCCCAGAATCAACCCCTGAAAACAGATGACACCACCCGGCGATTCATACTGGTGGGCAACCCCAATGTGGGAAAAAGCGTTATCTTTGGCATCTTTACAGGCAGGTATGTTACCGTCTCTAACTATCCAGGCACAACCGTTGAAATATCCCGCGGGGTTGTCTCCATACAGGGCAGAAGGGCAGAGCTTATAGACAGCCCAGGGGTGAACACCCTTGTTCCCACCTCAGAGGACGAAAGGGTTGCCAGAGACATACTTCTATCCACAGATGTAGATGCTGTGCTGAATGTGGTGGATGCGAAGAATCTCAAAAGAGGGCTTTTTGTAACCCTCCAGCTTGCAGAGATGGGACTGCCCGTGGTGGTGGCACTCAATATGTATGATGAGGCAGGTGAAAGGGGGATTGAGATAAATCCCAGAAGGCTTTCAGAGCTCATCCACACACATGTACAGCCCACAATAGCCACACAGCGCTGGGGGGTGGACAGGCTCAAGGAGCTTTTACCGCAGGCACGCATACCAGCCATACCCGTAAGCTACCCGCCAGAGATAGAGCGTGCTGTAAGAACCATAGAGGCCATGCTACCCCCTGATATGAAGGCCAGAAGGGCCATAGCACTTATGCTTCTTTCAGGCGATAAGACCATAGAGCCCCATATACAGAGGTTCCTCTCGGAGAAAGACCTCGAAAAGATAAAGAAACTTGCAAGGGGGCTTGATGCAAGGTATTCAGAGCCAGTTGGCTATATTATAAACCGTGAGAGGCTTAAGACCGTGGAGCGCATCATAAGGGAATGTGTCAGTGTCAGGGAGAGAAGGGTTGGCGGGGTGGTTGGAGAGTTTCTGGGAAGGTATTCCATACATCCCTTCTGGGGGCTGTTCATACTTGCGGTGGTGCTCTTCGTTATGTACGAGTTCGTGGGGGTGGTTGGTGCAGGCATGGTTGCAGACTTCATAGAGGAGACAATCTTCGGCTCCTACATAAACCCCTGGGCAACAAGGGTTGTGGAGGCCCTCATCCCCTTTGAGCCCATTCAGGCCTTTCTTGTGGGTGAATACGGCATTATAACCATGGCACTCACCTATGCCATAGCCATAGTGCTACCCATAGTGGGGTTTTTCTTCGTGTTCTTCGGTATACTTGAGGACTCGGGCTATCTGCCAAGGCTTGCCATAATGGTGGACAGGGTGTTCAAGCTCATAGGGCTTAATGGAAAGGCGGTTTTACCCATGGTGCTGGGCCTCGGGTGTGATACCATGGCAACCATGACAACCCGTATTCTTGCAACAAGAAAGGAACGCATAATAGTAACCCTGCTTCTTGCACTCGGTGTGCCGTGTTCGGCACAGCTGGGGGTTATACTGGGCATGCTGGGCTCGCTTTCGTTCAAGGCAACGCTTGTGTGGGCAGGGGTGGTCGTGGGGGTGCTATTTTTGGTGGCGCTCCTCTCTTCAATGGTTATTACAGGGGATACATCTGACTTCATACTCGAGATACCACCCATAAGGGTGCCCCAGCTATCAAACATAGCACTTAAGACACTTGTGAGGGTGGAGTGGTACCTTAAAGAGGCGGTCCCACTTTTCATACTCGGCACCATGATACTGTTCTTTATGGACAGAACAGGGCTTTTAAGGCTTATAGAGCTTTACACACAGCCCGTTATCACAGGGTTTCTCGAGCTTCCAGGAAAGGCCACCTCTGCGTTCATCGTTGGTTTCCTGAGGCGAGATTACGGTGCTGCGGGGCTGTTTGCCCTCCAGAAGGAGGGCCTTCTTGAGCCCTTACAGGTGGTTGTAAGCCTTGTTACCATTACACTGTTTGTTCCCTGCATCGCAAACTTCTTTATGATTATAAAGGAAAGGGGGCTCAGGATAGCCATATACATGGCACTTTTCATATTTCCCTTTGCAATAGTTGTGGGTGGTGTTACAAATATGGTATTAAGATTGCTTGATGTGAGTTTCTAACCCAGGGAGCACAGAGTATGGACAAGGTCTTTGAGGAGTTGCTTGAGTTCATATGGTCACAGAGGGAAAGTGGTGAGCACTCTGTGGAAAGGCTTCTTGAGATAGAGGAGGTAAAGAAAGAGGGCGGTGGTATGACCGCACTCAAGGAGCTTGAAAAGATGGGGCTTGTAACCATAGAGGGAGACACTATACACCTTACCTCAAGGGGCGAGACAGTGGCCCGTCAGGTCATAAGACGGCACAGGCTTGCAGAAAGGCTTCTTCACGACATACTGGACATAGGAAAAGAGGAAATAGAGGAGCACGCCTGTGACTTCGAGCACTCCCTTTCCGATGCGGTAACAGACAGCATCTGCACCCTTCTGGGACATCCACCCGCATGTCCCCACGGGCTTCCCATACCCAGGGGTGAGTGCTGTAGAAAACCCCTGAGCACTGTGAAACCCGTGGTAAAAAGGCTCTCTGAGCTTGATGCGGGCAAGAGGGCAAGGATTGTGTTCATCTCGTCGGGTAGCTTTGCCAGGTTTGAGAAACTGGGCTCCATGGGGCTTGTGCCAGGAAGTGTGTTAAGGCTCGTCCAGAAAAGGCCTGCCTTCGTCATAGAAACCCAGGAGACCACCATAGCCCTCGACAGCTCCGTTGCGAACGAGGTCTATGTGCGTGAGGAGGGCTGAAAAGTTCCGTAAGATACTACCAAAATCGGTCAAAATGTGGTAATCTTGCTTGTATTATGAAGCATGCAAGGTTTGTCCATCTACATGTGCACACCCAGTACAGTCTCCTTGACGGGGCCATAAGGCTTGACAGTCTTGTAAAAAAGACCGCAGAGTTGCGCATGCCTGCGGTGGCAATAACAGACCACGGCAACCTCTTCGGTGCCATAGAGTTCTACGAGAAGGCATCCTCTGGCGGGGTAAAACCCATAATAGGCTGTGAGCTGTATGTTGCACCTGGCGATAGAAGGGACAGAACCCACACCACAGGAGAGGATGTGGCCTACCACCTCATACTCCTTGTAAAAAACATCCACGGCTACAGAAACCTCTGCAAGCTCCTTACAAAGGCCTACCTTGAGGGCTTCTACTACAAGCCCAGGGTGGATAAGGCCCTCCTCAGGGAACATAACGAGGGGCTTATAGCCCTTTCTGCATGCCTGCAGGGTGAAATCCCAAGACTTGTACTTTCTGGCAGGTTCAACGATGCCCTGAGGGTTGCAGAGGAATACAGGGAAATCTTTCCCGAAAGGCGCTTCTACCTTGAACTTCAGGACAACGGCATAAAGGAACAAAAGAGGGTAAACCAGGCACTAATGGAGATAGCCAGCGCAACGGGTATACCCCTTGTTGCAACCAACGATTGCCACTATCTTACCCAGGAGGACTCAAAGGTACACGACATACTCCTCTGCATACAGACAGGCAAGACCATAAACAGCCCCCAGAGGATGCGCTTTGAGACGGACCAGTTCTACCTTAAATCCCCTGAACAGATGATAGAGCTTTTCAGGGATGTTCCAGAGGCCATAGAGAACACGGTGGAGATAGCAGAAAGGTGTAACCTTGAGCTCACCCTCTATGAGACCCATCTGCCAGACTTTCCACTTCCAGAGGGAGAAACCGTGGATAGCCTGCTCGAAAGAAAGGCAAAAGAGGGGCTTGAAAAAAGGCTATCAAGACTTGGCATAGGGGAGAACAGAAGACTGCAGTATTATGAGAGACTCACAAAAGAACTCAATGTTATAAAGAAGACAGGTTTTTCTGGCTACTTTCTCATAGTGAGCGACTTTATAGAAGAGGCCAAACGGAAGGGCATACCGGTGGGGCCTGGCAGGGGCTCTGCAGCAGGAAGCCTTGTTGCCTATGCACTGGGCATAACAAACCTTGACCCCATAAAATATAACCTTCTTTTTGAGAGGTTTCTCAATCCCGAAAGGATAAGCCTTCCTGACATAGACATAGACTTCTGCTTTGAGGGCAGGGACGAGGTGATACGCTATGTCACGGAAAAGTACGGCAAGGACAATGTAACCCAGATTATAACCTTCGGACAGATGAAGGCAAGGGCGGTCATAAGGGATGTGGGCAGGGCACTGGACATGAGCTATCAGGAGGTTGACAGGATAGCAAAGCTCATTCCTCCAAGGCTCAACATAACCATAGATGAGGCACTCAGGGAAGAGCCCAGGCTTAAGAAACTCACAGAGGAAGACCCCCGTGTTGCAGAGCTTGTAAGGATTGCCAGAGCCCTTGAGGGCCTGCCACGCCATGCGTCCACACACGCAGCAGGGGTGGTCATATCCCAGAAGCCCCTTGTGGAGTACCTGCCACTTTACAAGGGACAGAAGGAGAACATAGTTACCACCCAGTTTCAGATGAAGGATATAGAGAAGATTGGCCTTGTTAAGTTTGACTTTCTGGGAGTAAAGACCCTCACCGTTATAGACAGGGCTGTAAAGGAGGTGGAAAGAAACAGGGGTGAGAGACTCGATATAGACAGCATACCCCTTGATGACCCTGAGACCTACAGGCTTCTCTCATCGGCCAACACCAACGGCATATTCCAGCTTGAAAGCTCTGGCATAAAGGAGCTACTTAAGAAACTCAGGCCAGAGAAGTTTGAAGACCTCATAGCGACCGTTGCACTCTACAGGCCAGGCCCGCTTCAGAGTGGCATGGTGGATGAGTTCATAAAGCGCAAACACGGCAGGGAGCCTGTCCGCTACGAGCTACCACAGCTTAAGGACATACTGGAGAACACCTACGGGGTTATGGTCTATCAGGAGCAGGTAATGGAGATTGCAAAGGTGCTTGCAGGGTTCACCCCTGGAGAGGCTGATGTGTTGAGAAAGGCCATGGGCAAAAAGGTGCCAGAGGTGATGCTTGAACAGCGCGAGCGCTTCCTTAAGGGATGCAGGGAAAACGGCATACCCATGGCCAAGGCAGAGAGAATCTTCGAGCTTATGGCAAAGTTTGCAGGCTACGGGTTTAACAAAAGCCACAGCGCTGCGTACGCACTGATAGCCTATCAGACCGCATATCTCAAGGCACACTATCCCGCAGAGTTCATGAGTGCACTGCTTTCTGCCAACATGGGTGATACAGACAAGATTGTAAAGTATATCGCAGACTGCAGGGAGATGGGCATAAGGGTGCTTCCACCTGATATAAACAAAAGCTCCATGGACTTTACCGTAAGTGGCGATACCATAAGATTCGGGCTTCAGGCGGTAAAGAATGTTGGCGCAAGTGCAATAGACGCCATAGTGCAGGCAAGGGAGAAGGGCGGGCAGTTCAGCTCCCTTGAGGACTTCCTTGAAAGGGTGGACAGCAGGCGCGTGAACAGAAAGGTTACAGAAAGCCTTATAAAGTGCGGTGCATTTGACTTTACGGGAAAAAACCGCGGTGTACTCATGAAAGAGCTTGAGCTTCTGTCAGAAAGCCTCTCAAAAAGACAGAATGCAGGCACACTGCAAAGCTCCCTTTTTGATGGTGTAACAACAGCACCCACCTTAAAAAAGACCACTGTGGACCACGAAGAAAACAGATGGGACAGACACACCATCCTTGCCCATGAAAAAGACGCCCTGGGCTTTTACATAACACACCATCCACTGGAGGACCTCACAGAGGAGATAGCCCTCTATTCCACGGACACAACGGAAACCCTCAAGGAACGAAGACCCAGGGACACAGAGGAGGTGGCACTTCTGTGCATAATAACCTCGAAGAGAGAGGTAACCACAAAGAAGGGTTCAAGGATGGCCTTTCTCACGGTTGAGGACCTTAAGGGAAGTCTTGAGGTCATAGTGTTCAGCGAGCTCTACTCAAGGGTGCTTGACATAATGGAGGTGGACACCCCGCTTGTCTTTCTCGGAAGGGTGGAACGGGATAGAGAAAAGGAAGAGCTTGTAAGGCTTGTTGCAACGGATGTTTTAACCCTTGAGGATGCACGAAAAAAACTTCCACCAAGAACACACATAATAGCGCCCACATCCTCGATAAAGGAGAACGATATATACACACTGAAGGAGATGCTCCTACAGCATCCCGGCCGGTCTCAGGTGTTTCTGCATCTAAGGGGAGAGGACAGAATAGAGAGTGTGCTCATGCTACCCGATAGCCTTCGTGTTGAGCCCTCAAGGAGGGTGCTTGAGGAGATAAAAAACTCCATAGAGGGCTGTGAGATAAAACTCACACACGGGAGATTCCACAGATGCAGTATAAAAATATAAGAGAGTTTGAAAAACCCGTTGAGGAGATAGAAAAGAAGATAGAGGAGCTTAAGTTCTCCCAGGAGCTCACCCCTGAGCTTAAAAGGGAGCTTGAAAGGCTTGAGGAGAAGCGGGACAGGCTTATAAAGGAGATTTACTCCAACCTTAACGCCTGGCAGATAACCCTTGTTGCAAGACACCCTGCAAGACCCTACACCCTGGATTACATAGGGCTTATCTTCGATGATTTTGAAGAACTCCACGGCGACCGCCTCTACAGGGATGACCCTGCGATAGTTGGCGGGCTCGGCAGAATAGAAGATAGAAAGGTGGTTGTCATAGGCCACCAGAAGGGAAGAAACACCAGGGAAAGGTTTCACCGCAACTATGGTATGCCACATCCTGAGGGTTACAGGAAGGCAAAACGCCTCATGGAGCTTGCAGAAAGGTTCCGCAGACCTGTTATAACATTTATAGATACCCCTGGTGCTGCGCCTGACATAGAGGCAGAGGAAAGGGGACAGGCTCTGGCAATAGCGGAGAACCTGCGGTACATGGCTGGCCTTAAGGTGCCTGTGGTGAGTGCGGTGATAGGCGAGGGCGGAAGCGGGGGTGCCCTTGCCATAGGCGTGGCAAACAGGGTGTTGATGCTCGAGTACTCCATATACTCGGTTATCTCGCCCGAGGGATGCGCTGCAATACTCTGGAAGGATGGCTCAAAGGCAGAACTTGCAGCAGTACAGCTCCGTATGAGTGCAAGGGAGCTTAAAGAGCTGGGCATAATAGACAGGGTGGTGGAAGAACCACCAGGCGGGGCACACCGTAACTACCAGCTTGCAGGAGAAAACCTCAAAAAGGCCCTGCTCGAAAGCCTCGATGAGCTTAAAAACCTCTCAGAAGAGGAACTCCTGGAAGATAGATACAGAAAGTTCCGCAGGATGGGAATATTCAGGGAAGAGTGAAAAGAGAGTTTGGGATTGAATTTCGACATGAAATGATTTATCCTAAATACTTAAATTTCAATGAAATAGAGGTGTGAAGGTGTCAAAAAATCTTAAAGAGTTGAGAGAAAAGATAGATGAAATTGACGAAAAGATACTCAGGCTTCTCAACGAGAGGGCAAAACTCGTAATAGAGATAGGCAGGATAAAGACCCAGAACAGGCAGGACTACTACTCACCCGAGCGTGAGAGGGAAATCTATGAGAGGCTTGTATCCCTCAACAGGGGTCCCATACCTGACAGTGCGATAAGGAACATCTTCAGGGAGATAATGAGTGCGTCTCTTTCGCTTGAAAAACCCCTTAAGATAGCCTTTCTGGGTCCGTATGCCACATTCACCCATGAGGCTGCGATGCGTCATTTCGGGCTTTCAGGTGAGTTCATCCCGAAGGATGAGATAGCGGATGTATTCGATGAGGTGGAAAAGGGCAAGGCAGACTTTGGCGTGGTACCGGTTGAGAACACCACAGAGGGTGCGGTGGACCACACGCTGGATATGTTCATAACATCGAACCTGAAGATATGTGCAGAGATTATGCTTGAGGTCTCCCTTGCACTTATGAACAAAACAGGCAGACTCAGGGACATAAAAAAGGTCTCCTCAAACTCCCATGCCATAGCGCAGTGCTCAAAATGGCTTAAAAAGCATCTGCCAGGGGTGGCTGTGGTGGATACCGCATCCACAGCACTTGCAGCACAGAAGGCGGTACAAGACCCATCCATAGGTGCCATAGCAAGCGAGGCAGCATCCACCACCTATGACCTCAAGATAGTGGAAAGAAAGATAGAAGACAACCCCAATAACTTTACAAGGTTTCTCGTTATAGGTAAAAAGAGCACCGCAAAGACAGGCTCGGATAAAACATCAATACTCTTTGCCATAAAGGACGCACCTGGTGCACTCTACCGCATACTGCGCCCGTTTGCACAGAGAAACATAAACCTTACAAAGATAGAGTCCCGCCCGATGAAGACAAAGGCATGGGAATATGTGTTCTTCCTCGATATGGAAGGACACATAACGGATAAAAAAATAAAACAGGCAATAGATAAACTGGAACAGCAGTGTTCGTTCATAAAGATTCTGGGCTCTTATCCCAAAAGCCAGTAATTAGAAGGCGTTATGAGATAAAGTTAATTTTTAATTTTAAGAAAGTTGACAAACAATATGAAGTTACGCATACCTGATTACATAGAGGAGCTTGTGCCCTATCCGCCTGGCAGGCCCATTGAGGAGGTGGAAAGGGAGCTCGGGCTCAGGCCTGTAAAGCTTGCAAGCAATGAGAACCCCCTGGGGCCGTCTCCAAGGGCTGTGGAGGCCATAAAGCGTGCGCTGGCAGGGCTTAACAGGTATCCTGATGGGTCCTGTTTTTATCTCAGAAGGAAGCTTGCAGAAAGGCTCGGTGTGGCTGAGGATATGCTCATTTTTGGAAACGGCTCCAACGAGATTATAGAGCTTCTGGTAAGGGTCTTTGTCAGAGAGGGTGACCAGGTGATTATGGCAGACCCGTCGTTTGCGGTCTATCCCCTTGTGGTAAGGGCACAGGGTGGTGTGCCCGTAAGGGTGGGGCTTGATGAGAATCTTCGAATATCACTTAAGGCCATGGCAGATGCGGTTACTGAAAGAACACGGCTGGTCTTCATCGCAAACCCGAACAACCCCACGGGAACCATCGTAAGGAAAGATGAGGTGGAGTGGTTCCTCAATGGTCTGCCAGAGGGGGTTGTGGTGTGTCTTGATGAGGCGTATTATGAGTATGTGCAGGACGAGGGGTTTCCACGCTCGCTCGACTATGTCAGAGAGGGCAGAGAGGTTGTGGTCTTAAGGACATTCTCAAAGATCCACGGGCTTGCAGGCCTGAGGATAGGCTACGCAATAGCACATCCACAGATAGTGGACTATCTTAACAGGGTGCGTCAGCCCTTCAATGTAAACAGCCTTGCACAGATTGGAGCAGTGGAGGCACTTAACGATACAGACCACATAGAACGCTCCATAGAGAACAACATAAAGGGGCTTGCCTACCTGTACAGGGAGATTGAAAAACTGGGCTACCCTTTTGTAAAGACAGAGGCAAACTTCTTTCTTATAAAGGTTGGCGATGGAGAGGGGTTTTACAGAAGGCTTCTTGAAAAGGGCATCATAGTAAGACCCATGAAGGGGTTCGGACTTGCAGAATACATAAGGGTTACCGTTGGCACAGAACACGAAAACAGGGCCTTCATAAATGCCCTGAGAGAGATAACAGAAGAATACAGAGAAAGGGAGGGGTCTCATCTATGATTATCGTACTTAAGAAGGATGTTACACAGCAGGAGATAGACCATATAGTGGAAAGGGTAGAGGCCACGGGGCTATCGGTTATCATATCGAAGGGTAAGGAGAGAACCATAATAGGTGTCATAGGCGATGAATCACTTCTTGAGACCGTGCCCCTTGAGGCCCTGCCAGGTGTTGAAAAGGTAATGCCCGTTCTCAAACCCTACAAGTATGTGAGCAGGGAGTTCAAGCCCGAGTCCACGGTGATAGAGGTGGAGGGAAGAAAGATAGGTGCAGAGAGGGTACAGGTGATTGCAGGCCCCTGCAGTGTTGAAACAGAGGCCCTGCTCATGGACTGTGCAGAGAGGGTAAAAAAAAGCGGGGCAAACTTCCTGAGGGGCGGGGCTTTCAAGCCCAGAACATCTCCATATTCGTTCCAGGGACTCGGTGAAGAGGGCCTGAAGTATCTGAAAAAGGCAAAGGAGAAGACAGGCCTGCCAGTGGTCAGCGAGCTTATGGACCCACGCGATACAGAGCTTCTCTGCGAGTATGTGGACATAATCCAGATAGGTGCCAGAAACATGCAGAACTTTAGACTCCTCACAGAGGTGGGCAAAACGGGCAAACCCGTGCTCCTTAAAAGAGGGCTTTCAGCAACCATAAAGGAATGGCTGATGAGTGCAGAGTACATAGCATCACAGGGCAACACCAACATAATACTCTGTGAAAGGGGCATAAGAACCTTTGAGACCGCAACGCGCAACACCCTTGACCTGAGTGCCGTACCGGTGCTCAAGGAGGAAACCCATCTTCCCGTCATAGTGGACCCGAGCCACGCAACGGGCAAGTGGGACCTCGTTGCACCCCTTGCAAAGGCAGCGGTTGCAGTGGGTGCAGACGGGCTCATGATAGAGGTGCATTCAGACCCTGAAAACGCCCTGTGCGATGGTGCCCAGTCGCTGAAGCCCGAAAAGTTCCATCGCCTGATGGAAGAACTAAAGGCCATAGCCAGTGCGGTAGGGAGGACCATTTAGTCTTGAAAAAAACCTTCTTTAAAAAAGTCGCCATAGTGGGGGTTGGCCTTATAGGTGGCTCCCTTGCCCTGGATATGAAAAGGCTCGGGCCCGCAGGCCATGTGGTGGGCATAGGCAGAAGCAGAGAGAACTTAAGGATTGCAGAATCCCGCAAAATAGTGGATAGCTGGACAACAGACCCTGCCAGAGGCGCTGAAGGATGCAGTCTGGTGGTGGTGGCAGTACCGGTAAAGAGTGTGGCAAGGGTGGTAGACAGTATAATGCCCGTGCTCGATAAGGGCACCATAGTGACAGATGTGGGAAGTGTCAAGGAAAAGATAATAGAGGAGGTGGAACCACTCCTTAAAGATGGCGTGAGTTTCGTTCCAGCCCATCCAATAGCAGGCACAGAACATTCAGGCGCTGGTGCTGCGCTTACAGGACTGTTTAAAGACAAAAAGTGTATCATCACACCCACACCCGCAACAAACCAGGAAGCACTCAACACCATAAGGGAGCTGTGGCAGGAGGTGGGCTCGCAGGTGGTCATAATGGATGCAAAACTGCACGATATAATCCTTGCAGGCGTGAGCCACCTGCCACATGTTATAGCCTACTCACTTGTGAATACCATTGCCAGCATGGAAGAAAAAAAGGGTCAGACGCTTCTTGAGTTCTCTGCAGGCGGGTTCAGAGACTTCACACGCATAGCGTCAAGCTCTCCAGAGATGTGGGCTGACATATGCTCCATGAACAGAACAGCCATACTCGATGCCATAGAGGAGTTCCAGCGCACACTGGAAGAGCTCAAAGAGAGTATTGCCAGGGATGAGCTTTCGGCCATAAAAAGGGCATTTGAAAGGGCAAAAAAGATAAGGGACGCACACATAGCGGATGGATAGCACACTTATAAGACCTGCTGTCAGGATAAACGGTGAGATAGTTGTACCAGGGGATAAGAGCATATCCCACAGGGCGGTCATCCTGGGTTCAATAGCAGAGGGCAGAACCCAGATAGTGGGACTCGCACCAGGAGATGACAACGCAAGAACCATTAACGCATTCAGGGCAATGGGTGTGGGTATAAAGAAGGGGCCACACAACACCCTGTTCATAGATGGTGTGGGGCTTCACGGGCTCGTGGAACCAGAGGATGTGCTCTATGCGGGAAACTCAGGGACCACCGCAAGGCTCCTCATGGGGCTTCTTTCAGCACAGCGGTTCTTTTCAGTCATAACAGGAGATGAATCCCTCAGGTCAAGACCCATGGCAAGGGTTACAGAACCCCTCACACAGATGGGAGCAACCATCTATGGCAGAAAAAACGCAGGCTATCTGCCCGTGAGCATAAAAGGTGAGACACTCAAGGCCATAAATTACAGACTTCCAGTGGCAAGTGCACAGGTAAAATCAGCACTTCTTATTGCAGGCCTTTACGCCCACGGTGAAACCGTGGTGGAGGAACCGCAGAGAACAAGAGACCACACAGAACGAATGCTCTCCCTTTTCGGAGCCCGCCTGACAAGAGACGGGCTCAGGATAAAAATAACCCCTGGAGGAGAGCTTAAGGGAAGGTATCTTCGCATCCCTGGGGATATATCTTCTGCAGCGTTCTTCCTTGTTGCCACACTCATACTGGAGGATTCAGAGGTGGTCATAAG
>JALUQR010000009.1 GCA_027017505.1 bacterium | reverse complement strand
CCCCATATCCATACCCCTAAGATAGATTATACCCTGGTTATCGTTGCGCATTCATCCAGTTCAACTTTAGTTTAAAGACCAACCAGTTCAAAATATATAGACTGTCTTCCGAAGTCCTTCACAGGGTACAAAGGGTAATAGATGCCTCGATTATCCTTCCATTGAATCAAATAAACTCTACGGGGATTATCTTCCAACCCCTTTTCATGTAAGCCCGCCTATAATTTAGGACTTTTTCAGGTTATCTTTGGAGGAAAGAATCGAAGATGGGTATATAGGGCTTCTTGAAACAAATCCCGAAGGAGCGAAAACAAGGCATGTCAAGTTTCTATTTATCAAAATTGTCTTAATTATATATCCTAAATTACCGATGTCAAGAACTAACACCTGTCAGGATTGTAGCTTTTCTTCTATCATGGTAAATATTCCTCTCAGCATGTTGAGTTCCTTACGCATGAGTCCAGTTCTTCCAAGGAGTCTTCTAAAGTTTCTGAGCACGCTCTGGAGCAGGTACTCACCACCCTTCTCACCGTAACCGAGTCTCCTCAATGCCCGCTCGAGGTGGAGATACATCTCTTCCATATCCTTTTTTGAGACCACCTCGATAGACGGTTCTGCGGGATTTTCAGCTAAAAAGAGTCGATGGGCTACTATAATAACTGCGTGGGACAGGTTGAAAGAAGGGTAATCTGTGTGTGAGGGTATCTCCATGAGTATATCACAGAGTGATATCTCATCGTTTTTGAGACCACTATCTTCCCTTCCAAAGAGGAGGGCTACCTTATTCTTTTTACTGAACTTGACTATCTCAGGGAGTGCCTCATCCAGTGTAAGGACAGGCCAGCGGAATCTACCCTTTCTTCGCGTGGTTCCCACAACCAGTCCACAATCTTCCACGGCATCGTTGAGGTGAGTGAAGAGCTCTGCCGAGAGCAATACATCCCTCGCCTTACAGGCCATCGAGTATGCCTCGTCATTCTTGAAATCAACAGGATTTACAAGTACAAGCCTCCCAAGCCCTGTATTCTTCATGGCCCTTGCCACACTTCCTATATTACCAGGGCTGCGTGGCTCCACCAGTACGATGGCTATGTTCTTTCCATTAGCACCTCTCTCCACCATGTATCCGCCTCAATATCTCCCTTGCTGCAACTATCCCTGAGACAGAGGCCTGCACTATTCCCCTGGTGACTCCAGCACCATCGCCAGCGGCAAAGAGATTGGTGAGCTCTGTCTCCATGGACCTTGAGAGCTTCAATCTCATGGAATAGAACTTGACCTCCACACCATAGAGAAGCGTGGAGGTTGAGTTGATCCCGGGTGCAATCCTATCGAGGGCCTCTATCATCTCGAGTATATCCGAGATATAACGATATGGTATGACAAAAGAGAGGTCCCCGGGGGTGGCCTCGGGTAGAGTCGGCCTCACGGAACCCTTCTTTATCCTCTCGGATGTGGAGCGTCTTCCATGGAGAAGGTCCCCCAGCCTCTGCACTATTATGCCCTCTCCAAGAAGGTTTGCAAGGGTCGCTATGTAGCGACCATAGGCAATCGGTTCGTGGAATGGCTCTGTAAAGGTGGTCG
This sequence comes from bacterium, assembly GCA_027017505.1. Classification (GTDB taxonomy): domain Bacteria; phylum Desulfobacterota; class GWC2-55-46; order GWC2-55-46; family DRQE01; genus DRQE01. Next base: position 455 of record JALUQR010000009.1, on the reverse strand, counting down.
ACACAAGTATGGCGAAGTTGGTATTCTCGGATCTCCGATGAGTATAACTGTGACCGTTCACAGTACAGAAGCCTTTATGCCCTTCCTTTACAACAAAGCCATAGGGATTCATGCAGAAGGTCCTTACCATATCGTCGAACCTGTGAGAGTTATATATGAACTTTGCCTCGTGAAGTACATCTGTTATGTGACGAAGCACCGATGCCTGGACCTCTACCCTTACACCAATATCGACGGGATTTATGGTTGTCCCGAGTCCCATGGCTTCTGCTATATTCTTGAGCCAGTGCGAGCCGATCCTGCCTGGACAGAGTATCACAAAATCTGCATAAAAGCTCTCCCCTCCAGCAGTCCTTACCCCGATGACCTTTCCATCCCTTTCAAGGACCTCTTTGACATCTTTATGAAAGCGCACATCTATCTTGTCTTCGAGTTCTCTCCTTAGATTCTTGAGC
>JALUQR010000008.1 GCA_027017505.1 bacterium | reverse complement strand
CCTCATAAATCCTCTAAACAAAGTGTTGAACCAATCACATAGAGGTGGTAAATATGTCTGTACCAAGTGCCATTTAAGGTGGACTGGATGTGCATGGTATCTTAAGTGTCTGTTCCACCTTTATGGGCTCGAAGGCCGTGATAATCCTTTTCTCTCTGCCGTCAGGATGGACGATCCTGAGTTCTGTCCATGGATGGTCACAGCACATTGCCCTTTCACCTTCATCCCTGAGGCTGGCAATGAGGGTGAAGAACTCTTCAAGCTCTGTGGGGCTTATGGTTCCTTCAAACCCTCTGCAGACACAGTATTCCCTGATGGTTGACCTGCATGAGTAGCTGAGAATGTAGCTGTGGTCCTTCAGCACGAGGTTCAGCTCCTTTGAGTAGACAAGCCCCATAACACTCTCACCCACAACCTTAAGCTCCACCTGCTGTGGCAGGAATGAAGACACTGCTGTGTCTGCGAACACCAGCACACACATCCAGAGGGTCCATATTGTCAGACCAGCCTGCCTACATCGCTGTAACCGCAACATTTACCTTACTGGAGCCCCTTTGAAGTTCTATAAGAAGCACACCCACTGTCCTCTGCCCTATGGTCAGAACAGGCCCACCTGTGCTCACCGTTGCACCGTACTGGTCAACGGATACCGCAACAGCGCTGGAAGAGACACCCCTCTCTATGAGTGCATCTCTTATACCACCTGTAACTGTTGATGGGTCTTCAACCGCAGAGGAGAACCTGTAGGTTGCATTCACAGTGAGGGTCTCTCCAAGGGTCATCTCGCTGTAGGAGACAAGTACGGGCTTACCCGCCCTGGGAAAAAGCCCCTTAAGGAACCTGTCAAGGGCCTTTCCAAACCCTGTGGGTGGAACCACCCTCTTGGAAGGTGTGTCCTCCTCTGTGGTATCCACCCTTAGAGGAGGTCTCCTCAGGGGTGCTCTCTCCAGGGCCTCGTAGTCTACATCTATTATGGTATACCTGTTTGCTCCCATGCTGAAACTGCCTATGGACAGGGTGAGGCGGGGAAAACAGGGCCTTTTAGCCCCACAGCTTTTGTGTACAAACTCAAAGTTTGTTGAAACACCCATTCCGAACCCGTGGTATCTCATCCCCGGGGTGCTCTCCTCTTTCAGAAGTGTCCATCCATGGCCTGGAAGGGCCTTGAGATAAAAATTGCGCACCCTTTCAGGATTGTCCCTTGTATGGTAGGTTATCTCCACATAGACCGTACCGTCTGTGGTGTGTCTTTCGTAAGAGGTTCTAACACTGGGCGTGTATCTTGGCACATCGGGAAGGTCTCTGCCCGCAACATCCCTCTGCGGTAACTCTATGGTAAAGGGGAAGCCCTGTGTCTCTGGCTCTTCTGATGAGAGGGCGGACACAGGAAAAAACACAAGAAAGATAACCATCCACAGAAGGCTCTTTCCCTTAAGACACACTCCATACCACCCCCTCTGAATGATACTGTGAAAACAAACACCCTGTCAAGACACACCAGTATTTGATTTAACCTCTGCTGTATGGCACAATAGGTGGCATGGAAAAGAGGGGTTTTCAGAAGCTTGTGTGGCTTATGGCACACTTAAGGTCTCCTGAGGGTTGCCCCTGGGACAGGGAGCAGACCCTTAAAAGCCTCATTCCCTACATCCTTGAGGAGGCATATGAGCTGTGCCACGCAATAGAGGAGGACTCAAGGGACGCCATAAAGGAGGAGTGCGGAGACCTTCTGTTTCAGGTGCTCTTTGTCTCGCAGATAGCAACCGAGAAGGGCTGGTTCTCCATAGAGGATGTGATTGAAGAGTCCTACACAAAGATGGTTCGCAGACACCCCCATGTGTTCGGAAACAGAAGGGCAGAAACCCCCGAGGAGGTGCTCAAACAGTGGAAGGACATTAAAGAAGAGGAGAAAAGAGAGAAAAAAACAGGCCTTCTTTCTGACATAGAAGGCGGCCTGCCAGCACTTCTCAGGGCCCAGAAGGTCTCAAAAAGGGTGGCAAAGGTCGGGTTCGACTGGAAGGACATAAAAGAGGTGCTCGAAA
>JALUQR010000007.1 GCA_027017505.1 bacterium | reverse complement strand
GGGTCTTACAGACACATTGGCATCACAGCGCAGGCTGCCCTCCTGCATGTTGCCATCGCATATCTCAAGGTAGAGGAGTATATCCCTGAGGGCCTTAAGATAGCTTACCGCCTCTTCAGGGCTTGATATGTCGGGCTCGCTCACTATCTCTATAAGTGGTATGCCCGCACGGTTGAAGTCCACAAGGCTTGAGTCCTCTTCGTTGCCCTCACCGTGGAGGAGCTTGCCAGCGTCCTCCTCTATGTGTATTCTTCTTATGCCTATCTTTTTTGTCCTGCCATCTGGTGTTTCTATCTCTATGTGGCCACCCTCTGCAAGGGGCTCGTCATACTGGGATATCTGGTAGCCCTTTGGAAGGTCAGGGTAGAAGTAGTTCTTTCTTGCAAACACACTCTTTCTGTTTATCCTGCAGGATGTGGCAAGTGCCATCTTTATGGCATATTCCACTGCCTTTTCGTTTATAACTGGCAGGACCCCTGGCATGCCGAGACACACAGGGCATACCTGCGTGTTGGGTGGAGAGCCAAATGTGGTTGCACAGCCACAGAAGAGCTTTGAGCGTGTCAGAAGCTGTGCGTGTACCTCAAGCCCTATGACAGCCTCATACTTCATTCTTTACTCTCCTCAAGGAGTTTTTCAACAGGAGGTCTTCTTTTGTGCCATTCGGTCGCCTGCTCGTAAGCATATGCAACCTTGAGGATGGATACCTCTCCCAAGAACCTGCCAAGAAACTGTAGTCCCACGGGCAGGCCATCGCGGGTGAAACCGCAGGGCACAGATATTCCGGGTATGCCTGCAAGATTGCAGGATATGGTGAATATGTCTGAAAGGTACATGGTAAGGGGGTCCGAAAGCCTCTCGCCAAGTCTGAATGCAGGTGTGGGAGATGTGGGCGTGAGTATCACATCGCACACCTTGAATGCGTCCTCGAAATCCCTCTTTATAAGGGTTCTCACCTGGGAGGCCTTCCTGTAGTAGGCCTCGTAATAGCCTGCTGAAAGCGAGTATGTGCCGAGCATTATCCTTCTTTTAACCTCGGGGCCGAACCCTTTATCCCGCGTGAGTTTGTACATATCCAGAAGGCCCCTGCCCTCATCGAGTCTTAGCCCGTACTTTACCCCGTCATAGCGTGCAAGGTTGCTTGATGCCTCAGAGGTTGCAACAAGGTAGTACACACTTATGGCGTACTCTGTGTGTGGCAGGGATACATCCACACACTCTGCCCCGAGCCCCTCAAGGGTTCTGATTGCCTCCTTGACCGCACCTTCAACCTCGGGATGAAGCCCCTCGATGAAGTACTCCCTGGGGATGCCTATCTTCACGCCCTTTATGTTGCGGTCAAGGTGGCTTTCGTAATCGTGCACTGGTGCGTGAAGCGAGGTTGAGTCCTTAGGGTCTCTGCCTGCGATAAGGCCCAGTGCTATGGCACAGTCTCTGACGCACCTTCCTATGGGGCCTGCCTGATCCAGGCTTGATGCAAAGGCTATCATGCCGTATCTTGAAACCAGCCCGTATGTGGGCTTAAGCCCCACCACCCCGCAGAGGGCTGAGGGCTGTCTTATGGAGCCACCTGTGTCTGTGCCTATGGAGAGGGCACACTCTCCTGCTGAAACCGCCACCGCACTTCCACCACTTGAGCCTCCTGGCACACGCCCTGTATCCCAGGGATTCAGGGTTGGAAAGAAGGCAGAATTTTCCGTAGATGAACCCATGGCAAACTCATCCATGTTGAGTTTGCCCAGTATTACCGCACCCGCACTCTTAAGCCTTTCAACCACCGTTGCATCAAACGGAGGTATGTAGTTTTCAAGTATCCTGGAACCACAGGTGGTCCTTATCCCCCTTGTGGAGAATATGTCCTTTAGTGCCACTGGAATGCCCGTAAGGGCTGTCACACGCTCTGCCTTTTTAAGCCTTCTGTCTGCCTCTTCTGCCTGCTTCAGTGCCTCATCCGCACACACGGTGATGTAGGCACGAAGCCTGCGGTCTATCCTCTCTATCCTTTCAAGGTATGCCTCCGTAAGGGCACGAGAGGTGAGCTCACCTTTCTGTAGTTTTTCTGCAAGC
>JALUQR010000006.1 GCA_027017505.1 bacterium | reverse complement strand
CATCAGACCAGGTAATATCCATGGGAAGCACCATCACCCTTGCAGACCTCTCCATAACCGCATAGTCTATAGATATATTCGGCATTGTGTGGAAGTTCTCAAGCATCTGTTGAAAGCTGGTCTCCATGTTACAGAACACCTCAGGGGCATGTATCTTAAGCTCTTCGAGCATGGTGGCCGTGGTGAAGGCAAACATCCCTGAGTTCCAGTAGTAATCGCCACTTAGAAGATACTTCTGTGCGAGCTCAAGGCTGGGCTTTTCAACGAATCTCTTAACCCTGTAGGCGTGTATGTCATCTGCGGGGTTTATCTTAAGGGGCTCTTTTTCTCTCTGTATGTAGCCGTAGCCTGTCTCTGGCCTGCAGGGATGCACACCGAAGGTAACTATGTAGCCATCTCTGGCGACCCTTTCTGCCAGGTCAAGGTATCTGGTGAATCTATCCTCAGGGGTTATGATGTGGTCAGACGGTGAGACGAATATCACCTCATCTTCGTCCACACCGCAGACCTCTGTGAAGTACTTTATAGCAAGTGCTATTGCAGGTGCTGTGTTTCTTCCCACGGGCTCGCATATTATGTGAGCCTCCTGGTGCTCACCGCAGAGGTGCTCAAGCTGGGCCCTCACATGGAAACGGTACTCCTCGTTGGTTATGACCACGAGCTCCCCCGGGGCTACCCTTGAAAGGAGCCTCCTTGCGGTCTTCTGTAGCAGGGTCTCATCGTCTCCTATCCTGAGGAACTGTTTTGGAAAGCACCTGCGTGAAAGTGGCCACAGCCGTGTGCCACTTCCACCTGCAAGAATGGCCACCTTCATCTATACCATCCTCCTTTTATAGTTCAGATAGTTTTGTTCTCACAAATCTTCTGTACTCTTCCTTGAACCTGTCTTTGCTGAACCGTTCTGCGTTGCGCCGTATCTCGGCCACATCGAACCCATCGCTTATGGACTCAAACCTTCTCACTGCATCCACGATACTCCCGGGTGTCTGCTCGTCGAAAAAGAGCCCTGTTTTGTGCTCAACAACTGTCTCGCTTGTGCCTCCCCTTCTGTAGGCTATAACGGGTGTGCCACAGGCCTGGGCCTCCACAACCGCGATGCCAAAGTCCTCGCATGCGGCAAACACAAAGCCCCTTGCGCGCTTCATGTAATCCCTGAGCACCTCTGCGGGCTGATGCCCTATAAGTTCTATATTCCTTCCCGCAATATTTTTTACCTTCTTGAGCTCAGGGCCATCGCCTATGACCACAAGCCTTCTTTCGGGCATACGGCTGAATGCCTCAACTATAAGGTCCACCCTCTTGTATGGCACAAGCCTTGCCACGGTAAGGTAGAAGTCCTCCTTGCGTGTGCACACCTCAAAGCCTTCAATATCAACAGGGGGATATATCACAGTGGAGTCCCTTCCGTAGGTCTTTTTGATTCTCCTCTGCACATACTCTGAAAGGGTTATGTAATGGTCCACCCTGCTGGCACTTGCAACATCCCACATGCGTATGTAGTGGAGTATGGCCTTTGCAACCATGCCCTTGAGCCCTCTTGAAAGTCCTGCCTCTTTCATGTACTGATGATACAGGTCCCAGCCGTATCTTACAGGGGTACAGCAGTAGCTTATGTGGAGCTGGTGAGCCCCTCTGAGAACCCCCTTTGCAACACAGGTGCTCACAGACAGTATGAGCTCATACTCTGAAAGGTCAAACTGTTCGACCGCAAGGGGAAAGAAGGGTAGATAGGTTCTGTATCTCTTTCCTGCCTTTGGAAGGCGCTCTATAAAGGAGGTGTGAATTTCTGCATCCTCAAATATACTGCCCTTAAGGGCCTCCCTGTCTGCAACCAGTGTGTATATGGGGGATGGATAGAGCTCATAGATGGCCTGGAGCACCTTTTCTGCTCCTGCAAGGCTTACGAGCCAGTCGTGCACTATACAGCTCTTCATCCCCCTCTCTCCACCCTCCTCATGTCTGCCTCAACCATCATTGAAACAAGCTCTGTGAACTTTGTCTTTGCCTTCCAGCCGAGTTTTTTTTCTGCCTTCTCGGGGTTGCCCACAAGGATGTCCACCTCTGCTGGTCTGTAGAACTTCTTTGAGACCTCAACGAGCACCTTTCCCGTCGCCCTGTCCCTGCCGATGGTGTTCTCTCCCGTGCCCTCCCAGTCTATCCTGTAGCCTGCAACCTCAAATGCTGTCTCAACGAACTCCCTGACGGAGTGGGTCTCCCCTGTGGCGAGCACATAGTCGTCGGGCTGGGGTTGCTGGAGCATAAGCCACATGCCCTCTACATACTCCTCTGCATAGCCCCAGTCCCTTTTTGCATCAAGGTTTCCAAGCACCAGCCTGTCCTGAAGCCCCTTCTTTATGCGTGCCACAGAGTGGGTTATCTTTCGGGTTACAAACTCAAGCCCCCTCAGGGGAGACTCGTGGTTGAAGAGAATCCCACTGCAGGCAAACATCCCGTAGGACTCACGGTAATTCACGGTAATCCAGTGTCCAAAGAGCTTTGCCACCCCGTAGGGACTGCGTGGATAAAACGGGGTCTTCTCTGTCTGGGGTATCTCCTGAACCTTTCCGTAAAGCTCGCTTGTGGAAGCCTGGTAGAACCTTGTATCGGGTTTTACGGTCCTCAGTGCCTCAAGTATGCGCAACACCCCCATGGCATTCACCTCTGAGGTCAGTATGGGCTGTTCGAAGGATACACCCACAAAGCTCTGTGCTGCAAGGTTGTAGAGCTCATCAGGCCCTATGCGCTCTATGGTGCGCATGATGTTTGTAAGCTCAAGCAGGTCCTTGTACACAATCTCCACATCCTTCTCTATGCCCAGCTCCTTGAGACGCCAGTTGCCAGCATCAGAGCTTCTTCTATCAGCCCCGTACACTTTGTAGCCCTTCTGAAGAAGTAGCCTTGCAAGATATGCCCCATCCTGCCCGCGAATACCTGTTATAAGTGCTGTCTTTGCCATCAATGGACCTCCTTTATAATATCCAGCAGTCTTCGTGCAGAATCACTCCAGCTGAAAAGCCCAGCCCTTTTTATGCCACGCTCTTTGAGCTCTTCCCTGAGCCCTTTATCAGAAAGAACCCTCTCTATAGCCCTCCTTATGTCATCCACATCGTGGGGATTCACATACAGTACCGCATCTCCGCAGACCTCTGGCAGGCTTGCAACCCTGGAGGTAATCACAGGACAGCCATGTGCCATGGCCTCAACAGGTGGCAGGCCAAAACCCTCGTAAAAAGAGGGATACACAAACACAAGGGCGTGTCTGTAAAGTGCGGAAAGCTCTGCATCGGGAAGGTGGCCCGTAAAGATTATGTCTTCCCTGTCATTGATGAGTCCTTCAAGGTTGCCTCTTCTGAAGACCCTTTCGTTATGTGTGCCGGCTATAACGAGTTTTACCCCCTCTGTGGAAAGCCCCCTGTAGGCAAGAAGAAGGTTTTTAAGGTTCTTTCTGGGGTCAATGGATGATACCGTCAGTATGTACCTGCCATAGCGGTTTGGGCTATTCCGGGCTGCGCTGAGAGCAGACACCCCGCAGTATACAACCCTTATCTTCTGAGCAGGTACACCGAGAAGCTCCATTATCTCCCTTTTTGAAAACTCGCTTATGGTTACAACCATCTCCGCACCCTTAACTATCCTGGGTATGAGGAAACTGTAGTAAAGATAGAATCTCTTAGAGAACCATCGCGGGTTTCTTAGAAAAGAGAGGTCAAGCACAGTCACTATCTGTGGTGAATACCTCAACGGTGCGGTGTTACAGAGGTTGACGAGCAGTGGACAACCCTGTTTTTTAAGGTATGCGGGAAGTTCCATCTGCTCCCACATGTGTCCCCTGAGCCTGCCGTATCTGTGTATCCTTGCCCCCTCTATGGTCATAAGTGTCTCGCTGGCTTCAGGTGCTATAAGCTCAACATCCTGTGTAAGGGTTGTGAGCTCTCTTGTAAGCTCCACCGCCCATCGCTGTGTGCCCGTAAGCGTCTGGGTAAGGAATCGTGCGTTTATGAATACCATGAAATCAAAGCTGTCTTTAGGGAAATCGCAAATAATACACAACCCCGCGCGGGTCTCAAAGCCTTTATTTTAATTGCCTGAAGTAGTAATTTCAAGCCTTCTTGCCTTACAATCCAGCCCTGGTCTCAGAGCCTCTGTTTTAACTGCCTGAAGGAGGCTGATTGGCGGTTCGGGACAGAGTTTTACGATAAAGATGGGGAGAGACCTTCAGTGTCTGTTTTCTGAATAGTTCCACAAGCCCTTCCCAGCTGGCAAACCTTCCTGCGTCCTTTCTTGCCCGTCTTCCTATCCTCTCAAGAAGTGATGCACTTATATCCCCTGGCCCGAGTTTGTGTATGTCCAGTATATTTACACGGTGTTTCATCCACCGTGGCGAGTGTTCATCGCAGTTTGTGAGCACCGCGCATCCCCTGTTCATGGCTGCAAACACACTTGTGTTGTTTGTCCTTATTCCCTTCTCGAAGAAGGCTATAAAAAGCTGGGTCCTGTCAAGAAAGTAGTTTACCGCACTGTCGGAGAGAAACCCCAGAAACTGTATCCTCTGGCCGAATATCTCTGTAAGCTCGTGGCTTATGGAGTCGAAATCTCCGAAGTTTGCCTTCTCGTGAAATGCGGTGGACACCCATATGGTGTAGTCTGCACGGTATCTGTCAAGAAGCTCCTTTAACATCCTGTAGTAATTTATCTGGAGTTTGTGTGCCATACCGAAGGAGAAGAGATTGAGTGTTGCCTCGTGGACCGTCTCCTTTGCTGTTATAAGTGCGGGGCACCAGGCGTTTATGGGCCTCTTTCTGCCGGTCTCTTCGAGCATGCAGGTTATCTCGGTGTTACCTGCGTATATGGTCCTGCAGTTTTCTACAAGCTCGTACTCTATATCAAGCCCGCTGAAGCTGTGAAAGAAAAGGTCAAAGGGTATGAGGTTTGTCCTCAAGTGCTCCACACCCCTTCTGAGTATGCCGAGTTCTTTCACACTCACATCCCTGAGTTTTACCGATAACAGCACGGGCCCTTTCTTTACACTCTGGATATACTCCAGCCCCATACACCTTATGCCAAGCCTCTGTGCCAGGATGTGGTTGAACCTTGCAACCCCTGAAAGGTTGGGGTTTGTGTGGGATGTTATTATGCATTCAAACAACCGCATCTTTCAGCTCTGAACCTTTTCGAAAACAAGCACCCTGCCGAGTTTTTTCCAGTCCATCCTTTCCTCAAGGTCTGGCCTGGGCCTGAGCCCTTCGAGCATGAAGAGAAGTTTTATAAAGTCCTTGCTGAGAAGTGTTATGTGAGTTGGGTCTGTCTTTCTATCATCGGTAATATCCAGAAGTCCCCTTGGTGATGGATGAAACCTTGTTGTCACATAGAGATACTTTGATGTGTAGTCTGCAAGCACCTTTATGGTCTTTCTTATCTGCAAGACCGTGAGGTGTTCCAGAAGCTCTCTGCATATTACCAGGTCGAACTCCATGCCGAACTCATGATACTCTGTGACAGGGGCAACCACTATGTTATTCCTTATCTGTTCCGGGGCGAGCTGTTTTGCAGCGGGGCTGAAGTCTATCCCGTAGGACTCTATGCCGAGCTCATAGAGGAAGTACATGAGTGCGCCCGGGCCACAGCCCACATCGAGCACCCTGCGGGGTCTGAAGACCTCTTTTATGTTCACGGGGTTTCTGGCCTCTATCTGTCTTCTTCGCTCGATGGAGTAATCGTTGGCACCATCACGCCAGTCTCCCTGAAAGTAGTGCTCATCGTAGTGCTGTGGCTCTATCTCCTTCTGGCTGAAGAGTATCTTCTCAAACCTCTCCATATCCCTGTTCATGACATTCAGCTCCTTTATGAATTTTTCCACCACATTTGTGGAACTTCCTATGTTCGTGTTGAGATAGACAATGTCTATGCCGTACTTCTGGCAGACCTCTTTTTCCTCTTCGGGCAGTCCCCTTTTGAGCCAGTCCACACCCTTGACATACTTTGCGGGTCTGAGTTTGCGGAGTACATCACGGGTTGATGTCCTGCACAGGTGCACATAGGAGATGTGTTCTATTGAGTCTATGAGTTTAAGTCTCTGCGGGGCTGGCAGTACCACAGGGCGGGCCTTCCTGTGGCGGATGTATTCGTCTGACTGCACATTGCACAGAACAGGATATCCAAGGCTTCTTGCCACCTCGAAGTACTTAAGATGCCCCTCGTGCAGGGGGTCAAAACAGCCATCAACCATTGTCACACCATTTTTATGCCTTGCCAGTTCGCTGTAGTCTACTATCATAGCCCACCTCTCCGAAAGATATGTAATCCAGTATGTCCAGGTTATTTATGTTGAGTGCCATAAATTCGTATCTCCTTCCGTTGGTTGAAAACTGCTCTTTCTGTGCCTTCTTTGGCACCTTATCAAAGGCACCGAACTTGAGCATCCTGAAGGCCCTGTGGGCCACATCCAGATGCACTGGAAGAAACTTATCCTCGCTGGAATAGAAACTCACAGATGGCACACCACAGAACGGGGCAACATAGGAAAACCCGCCATATGTGCCGATAAAGGCCTTTGCCCTGGCTATGATGGCTGTCTGTATGGCAAGGTTGTTTCTAACATCCATGTTGTCCTTCACGGGATGAATGGAACCATACATATCGGTGTGGTAATCACTGTGGTCATCTATGTCTATGTTTGTGCTCAACAGAACCACATTTGTTTTGCTCGATATTGCCTGTAGCAGTTCTGCTACAGCGTGGCGGTTCTCGGGTGTGTCAGGGAAACACTGGCTGAAGTAGAACTTTACAGCGACATACTCATCTGGAAGTGTTACCATGCTCTCTGTGGATGGTATGGAGTCCAGACTCCTGTATCTGGTGTGTCTTTCTATAAAAGTTACCGGCACCTGCC
>JALUQR010000005.1 GCA_027017505.1 bacterium | reverse complement strand
TCTTCCCATGGGAGCACCTCGATGCACTTACAACGAAAGATTTCCTCTATGAAGAGTATGAAAAGGCAAGGGGGCTTGTTGAGACACCAGATTGCAAGTACTCACGATGCAGCAGTTGTGGCGTGTGCGATCACAAGGTCATAAAGAATGTTGTCTCAAAGGAAGGCCATCTATCCACAGGGCCTTCTACAGAGAAGTATAGTGATGATGTGGTTACAAAGGTAAGGATGAGGTTTTCAAAGACAGGCCCTCTCAGGTTCTTAAGTCATCTTGAACTCATAAATACCATTGCACGTGCTGTAAGGAGGGCAGAGCTCCCTGTGCGCTACACAAAGGGTTTTCATCCCCATCCCAGGCTTATCTTCTCAGGTGCGCTCTCTGTTGGTATGGAGAGTTTGGATGAGTATATGGATATGGAGCTTATAGGGCATCTTCGTGAGGATGAGGTTAAGTCCATGGTAGAGCGATTGAATGATCATCTGCCCGATGGACTGAGGATACTGGAAGGTCGTATCATACCCTTGCAACTTCCTTCGGCCTCTGCTATGATGAAAGCGAAGGAATATATGATATCTTTGAAAAAGAGCCCTCTGGGCCTGGGAATAGAGCAGGAAAGAGTCGAAGGGCTTGTGAGAGAATTTTTAAGGAGTGCGACTGTTTGTGCCTGTATCGAAAGGGAAGATAGGGTGAGGGAGGTGGATATAAGGCCCCTTGTAGAAGAGCTTGAGCTCGGTGCAGATCTTACCCTGAAGATGCGCATAAGGGAAGATATGGGATTCAGCGTAAAGCCCCATGAGGTGGTGGGGTATCTTCTGAATCTCTCCAGTCAACAGACCGCTCTAATTCCCATCCTTAAGACAAAGACCATCTTTAAGCAGAACAAACGATGACAGGTCTCTTTTTCTGCCAGAATCGGCTTCTTGGTACTGCCCTGAAAGACCAGGCCCTTCTCTGTAAGGTATATTATCGTTTGATGTTTGTTCTGGTTTTAACAGAAGTTCATTCATGAAGAGGAGAGGGAAGGAGATACTCATAAACACGAGCCCCTTTGAGACGAGGGTGGCCCTTGTAGATGGTGGAAGGCTTGTGGAGTTCTATGTTGAGCGCGAAAAAGAGAGGGGCGTTACCGGGAATATCTATAAGGGCAAGGTCGTGAGGGTGCTGCCTGGCATGCAGGCAGCCTTCGTGGATATAGGGCTCGACAGAACCGCCTTTCTGCATGTGACCGATATAGGAGAGCTCATCTATGAAGATATCGAAGAGTACATAGATGAGCGTGGTGCAGGGGCGGCACGTATACAGGATATATTGAGGGAAGGCCAGGAGGTCATGGTCCAGGTGGCCAAGGAGCCCATGGGTACAAAAGGTGCAAGGGTAACATCCTACATATCGCTACCTGGAAGATACCTCGTCCTCATGCCCACCTATGATAAGGTGGGTGTTTCACGCAGGATAGAGAGCGAGCGCGAAAGAAGACGCCTCAAGGAGACGGTGCTCAAGTTGAGACCCAAAGGATATGGATTCATTATAAGGACAGCCTGCGAGGGAATGTCAAGGTCGGCCATAAAGGCTGATATGGACTTCCTCCTGAGGCTCTGGCGCAATATACTCGAGAAGAGAGACAAGTCACCTGAGACGGCTATACTTTACGAAGAGCTCGATCTCACACTCAGAACAGTGAGGAATACCTTCTCCTTTGACTTCGATAGACTCATCATAGACTCGGAGGAAGAATACAGAAGGATCATGCAGTTTATAGAGGAGTTCATGCCAGAGCTCAAGCGAAGGGTCGAGCTTTATAAGGGTAAAGAGCCCCTGTTTGACGCGTATGGTATAGAGATAGAGCTCACAGAGGCCCTTGAAAAGAAGGTGTGGCTGCGCTCTGGAGGATTTATAGTTATAGATCAGATGGAAGCCCTCACGGCGATAGATGTAAACACAGGTAAATATGTAGGCAAGAAGGATTCAGAGGAGACCATATTGAAGAGTAACCTGGAGGCAGTGGATGAGATAGTCTATCAGTTGAGGCTCAGGAATATCGGTGGGATAATAGTCATAGACTTCATAGACATGGCAAAACCT
>JALUQR010000004.1 GCA_027017505.1 bacterium | reverse complement strand
TAAGGTTTCCTGCGTGTCTGCTACCTATGGAGCCACAGCCTGCTATGAGAAACTTCATCGTATTAAGCCCCTTTTTATCTTCTCTGTCTGAACACAGTTGTTATGGGTTTACCTTCAAGATAGTCCTCTGGTCTACCGCTATCCATGGCCTCTTTTATGAGTCTGAAGGCCTCGTAGGAGGCGTTAAGGGTTTTCTCTATGTCCTCGTCAGTATGGGTGTAGCATATAAAGACAGGCCCCCCAAAGAGCACCCCTCTTTTTACGGTCTCCTGCAGAAAGAGGCTTTTAAGTATAAGGTCTTCCCTGCCGTGCTCGTCTCTGAAAAGGAGTGTGCCCCGGGGTGGTTTTCCTGTAATCTCAAATGGTATGTTCCAGTGGGTGGCCATCTCATTGAGCCCTTTGTGCAGTTTTTTACCCTTCCGCCATATCTCCTCTATTACGGGTTTTTTAAGGAGCTCCTCTATGGTTGCCTTTGCTGCGGCAAGTCCCACGGTATCTCCAGAGAATGTCATTGAAAAGAAGACCTCTTCGAACTCCTTCATGAACTCCCTTTTGCCCGCAATTGCTGATATGGCAAACCCGTTGCCCATGGCCTTGCCGAGACAGCACAGATCAGGCTCCACATTATAGTACTGCTGTGCACCACCTATGGAGTAGCGAAACCCTGTAACTATCTCATCGAGCACGAACAGGGCTCCATTTCTGTGGGCAAGCTCTCTTACCTCCTGAAGGAAGTTTCTGCCAGTTTCCTCGTACACACATGGTTCCACACCTGGAACCTCCATTATCACGCAGGCAATGCTGTTGTGATACTGCTCGAAAAGTGCCCTGAGGCTCTCCATGTTGTTGTACTCAAAGGGGTGTATCAGCTGTTTCAGCAGAGCCGGTATGCCCTTGTTTCTTGATGTGGTTATGGCATACCAGTCCTGACAGCCATGGTAACCGCAGTAGGCTATGTGGTCTCTGCCAGTGTATGCCCTTGCAACCCTTATGGCAGCGGATGTTACATCTGTCCCGTTTTTTGCGAATCTCACCATCTCTGCGCATGGCACCACAGATACGATAAGCTCTGCCAGCTCCACCTCAAGGGGATGCATCAGTGTGAATGTGGTTCCCTGGGCTATCTGTTTTGTTACTGCCTGAACAACAGGGGCATAGTTGTATCCCAGTATTATCGGGCCAAGTGCAAGTGGATAGTCTATGTATTCATTGCCGTCCACATCCCACACATGTGCGCCCGCACCCCTTCTGAGATACTTTGGCGTAACGCCTTCAACGAACTGGTCTGGTGCCTTGCTCAGTGTCTGTGTGCCAGAGGGTATGAGCCTCTGGGCCCATTCCCACAGGCTTTCAGACACAAGAAACTCCCTCTGTGTAACATTGAGCATATCAGACACTCCTTACAAGTCTGTCCTCTTTAAGGGATCTGTAATATCCCTCGTTTCTTCTGATTCCACTGTTTATCTTAAGAAGCTCTGGCCTCTGTTCCAGCAGTCTGAGCACATCCTCCATAAGGAATATCTTCTTTTTACCCTCCAGCGAGCTGTATATCTTTCGTACAAGTTCCAGGTCCCGGGGCTCATCCACGGTCCAGCGAAGGTATCCCAGCCTTCTGGGGGCAGAAATCCTTAAGAGCCTGAACCTGTCGGGGTGTTTCCATATGTATGGTGTTACATGCTCTCTTTCAGAGCTCCAGCAGGCGTGTTGCCATGCCCTTCGCAGGGTGAGCATGGTGAAGACCTCTGTGTCGAGTCCATCGGGATATGAGGAGTCTGTTCCTGCACAGTCGTACATACCATCCATGAAGCGTTCCACAACTGTGTCCACAATCTCTGGGTCTATAAGCGGGCAATCTGCTGTTATCCTCACTATGGTTCTTGCCCCGAATGTAAGGGAGGCATTGTAGTATCTATCGAGCACATCATCGAGCTCACCCCTGTAGATGGCAACCCCTTCTTTTGCACACCATCGGGCGATGGGCTCATCAGAGCTGTCCCTGGATGTGGCAACCACTATCTGGTCTATAAGCGTCGAGTGTGAGAGCCTTTCCACTATACGGGCAAGCATGGGTCTACCGCATATGTCCTCAAGCACCTTTCCCTTAAGCCTTCTTGAGGACATCCTTGCCTGCACTATTGCAATCACAGGCCTTCTGCAGAATGGTATTGTCCGTTTCATACAAAGTCCTCCCTTCTTAAAGGCATATGCGGGGTAAGCTCTCTTGTTGCAATCCTTCCCACCACATCCTTAAGCTCGTAAGGCATCATCCCGTGGGCACACCTTACAAGTTTGAGTGCATCCTCGGTTATAACCTCTCCCCTCTTTACAGGCCTTTTAACATATATGCTTCTTCTTGCACCCACACGCTCTGGAACCTCCCTTTCTGCGGGTCTCTTTATGCCATCTCCAAGTGCCCTCTCTATGGTTCTTATGTTGTCCACCATTCTTTTAAACTCATCTATCTCCATGGCAAAGGGATGGTCAGGGCCCTTGAGGGTTCTGCTAAAGGTTATGTGTTTTTCTATTATGGATGCACCCATGGATACCGCTGTAAGGCTGAAGAGCTCTTCCACCGCATGGTCTGAAAAGCCCACAGGAAGGGAGAACCTTTCCCTGAGTGTCCTTATGCAGTTGAGGTTCATATCCTCTGGTCCTGGTGGATAGAGCGATACACAGTGCATGAGGGCTATATCCTCAAGGCCTCCTTCTCTGAGTGTCCGTACAGCCCTTTCAACCTCCTCCATGCAGGATGCCCCTGTTGAGAGTATCACTGGAAGACCTGCCCGTGCGACCTTCTCAAGCAGTGGTATGTTTGTTACATCTCCACTTGCTATCTTGAATGCTGGTGTGCCGAGCTCACAGAGAAGCTCAACCCCCTCTTTATCGAACACCGTAAAGAGCACATCCACACCCCTCTGTGCTCCGTGCTCTATCAGCTCGGGATACCAGCTACGGGGCATGGAAAGCCTCTCTATAACAGGATATGCGGGATTTGCCTGCCAGACACCATCCCTGCCAGGCACAAGGGGGTTAAGAAGTGTCTCTGCCCTGAAGGCCTGAAACTTCACACAATCTGCTCCCGCAGAGCTTACAGCGTCTATAAGCTCTTTTGCCCTTTCAAGTGAACCATCATGGTTTGAACCCACCTCTGCTATTATGTATACAGGGTTTCCCTCTCCTATGGTTCTGCGGTTTATCCTGAATGTCTTCATGTTTTTCCTCATACTGCCATCTGTGTTGTAAGGGTTGTAACAATCTCCTCTGCCACCTTTTTTACCTCATCGTCTGTGAGAAGCGGATATATGGGCAGACTCACCTCCTCGCGGTAGAATCTCTCGCTTTCTGGAAACTCACCTCGCCTGAATCCATACCTCCACTGTATGTAGGGCTGAAGGTGTATGGGTATGTAGTGAACCTGCAGTTTTATTCCCCTTGCCTCCATCTCTTTAAACCAGAGCTTTTTGGATACACCTATCTGCTCGAACCCTATCCTTAGCGGGTAGAGGTGATATGCGTTAACCACATCGTTCCTTTCGCAGGGGGTTTTTATAAAGTGATGACCTGAAAGAAGCGTTCTGTAGAGGTCTGCAATCTTCTGCCTTCTATCTATGAATCTCTCTATCTTTTTAAGCTGGCTTATTCCCAGTGCACAGTGTACATCGCTTATCCTGAAGTTGAAGGAGGGTTCCACAAGCTCGTAGTACCATGGTCCGTCTGACATACCTATAAAGCTCTTTTCGTGGCGTGTTATGCCGTGTTCTCTTAGATGCAGTAGTCTTGTATAAAGGGTTTTATCGTTTGTTGTTATGGCTCCACCCTCGCATGTTGTGATGGTCTTTACTGGATGAAAGCTGAAAACCGTCATATCGGAGAATGCACAATCACCCACCCTGTGCCATCTGCCTGTCCCGTCCTTCCACCTGCTTCCCAGTGCATGGCATCCATCTTCTATAACGAACAGCCTGTTTCTGTCTGCAACCTCTCTTATTCTTTCCATCTCACAGGGAAGGCCTCCGAAGTGTACAGGCACTATGGCATGGGGCCTGTTGCACTTTTTGATGGTGTCTTCAAGAAGGGCTGGATTCAGGTTGTATGTTACGGGGTCTATGTCACAGAAGGCCGGCACCCCGCCAAGGTGTATGGCAGAGGTAACTGTGGAGAGGAATGTAACAGGGGTGGTTACTATGGAGTGGCCTTCCTTAAGTCCTGATGCCCTGTAGGCCAGATACAGGGCAGATGTCCCGCTGGAACACACAACACAGTACCTTGCCCCTGTGTACTCACAGATGAGTTCCTCAAAGAGCCTCACCCTTCTGCCCTGTGTGAGTTTATCGCTCCTCAGGGCAGACACCACCGCTCTTATATCGTCTTCGTCAACTGTTTGCCGTCCGTAGGAGAGCATCCTCATACCACCTGTTTATCATGCTTCTTATCTCAAACACAGTGAGTCTGCGTCTGTTCGTGTTACTTGCGTATACAAACCCCTGGGGCACTGGTCTACCGCCGTTTTTCCTCTCATCGCCCCACCACGGGAACTGGGGCTGTATGATGTAGTAGTCATCGTACTCAAGGGTAAGCCTTCCATCGTCTTCTGAGATTAACACCTCGTGCAGTTTTTCACCTGGTCTTATCCCTATAATCTTTATCCTGCATTCAGGGGCTATGGCCTTTACTATGTCCATAATGCCTGTGCTCGGTATCTTTGGCACGAATATCTCTCCGCCCTTCATGAACTTAAGTGCCTTGAGGACGAACTCTGCCCCCTCATCAAGGGTTATCCAGAATCGTGTCATCCGTTTATCTGTTATCGGTATAACCCCTGTGTGTCTGAGCTTAAAAAACAGGGGTATAACACTACCCCTGCTTCCCACCACATTGCCGTATCTTACAACCGAAAACCTTGTGTGTTTCTTTCCAGCATAGGAGTTTGCTGCTATAAAGAGTTTGTCCGAGCAGAGCTTGGTTGCACCGTAGAGGTTTATGGGGTTTACCGCCTTATCGGTGCTCAATGCAATAATTCGCTTTACCCCTGCATCAAGTGCTGCATCTATTACATTCTGTGCACCCAGTATGTTCGTCTTTATAACCTCAAAGGGGTTGTACTCTGCAGCTGGCACCTGTTTGAGTGCTGCAGCGTGTATCACATAATCAACACCATCGAATGCCCTGTAGAGCCTTGCCTTGTCCCTCACATCACCTATGAAGAACCTGAGTGCTGGATGGTCGTTGAAACGCTCACGCATCTCAAGCTGTTTGAGCTCGTCTCTGCTCAGTATGATGAGCCTTTCGGGCCTGTACCTTGAAAGCAATATCTCTGTGAGCTTATGCCCCAGAGAGCCCGTGCCACCTGTTATGAGTATGGTGCTTCCGTTTATATCCATCCTCTTACTCTACGGGGTTAAACTGTAAACTGAAAACATGCAAATTCCATACCACCTACCTTATTATCGGGAAGGCACTGAAAATCCTTTAATTACAGGGTAAAACAGCACATCCCCGTTAAGAGAGTGTCAGAGGGGATAACACCACAGTGGGGAATTATTTGACATGGTTGTCTACAGAGGGGAAAAACTTACCCGTTCTTTTCCCTGGAGGTTCTGACAGGCACGGGGTAGTCCACCTGGTAGTCGTCTCTGTCGAGTATTAGCTGTATGCCCCTCATGTTGAGGGAGTTGAGCACCACAGGGCCTTTGAGGTTCAGCGTCATGGTGTTTGTCTCTCTGTGAAAACATACCATCACGAAGACCACCAGATGCTCCGGGTCTTTTGCTCCCAGGCTTTTAAGCTCACCGTTTCGAAGCACTATGGTGTAATCGCTCTTAAACAGCACAGGGTTTGTAAGCAGAAACGCCACCTCGGGTCTATCCACTGCCTGAAGCCATCTGAAAACGCCCTCCTCATCGTGGTCTATCAGGATGTATCTTTTTAGCTCCTTGAACCCTGGTATGCCGTGGATGAAGTGGATAACCTTATCCTCGCTCACCGTAATGTGGCCAAAGCGTGTGGTGTTGAACCTTATGATTTTTTTATCTCTTTCAAGGGTGGTCTTCATTCCCTCTCGAGCCCTTCTTTTATGGTATCTATGGTTGTCTTCACATCATCTGGCACCACGGTGGATGCGGTTCTGTTTTCTTCCTGTATCTTCAGGTATATCTCTTCTCTGTGGACTGGCTGTTCAACAGGTGCTGATATGCCAAGCCTTACCTGATTTTCCCTTATCTCAACAACCACAATCCTTACATCATCTCCAATCCTTATGGCCTCTCCAGACTTCCTTGTCAGAACAAGCATATTCGCCCTCCCTGGCTTTTAAGGTTTTTAATGTATGCCCCTATCTTTTATCGGTGAACGCTACATATAGTTGAATATACTCAGCTGGAACACCCTTGCAGATGAAGCCATAAGTGCGGAAAGGCTTACCTCCTTTGCCTTAAGCTCTGTTATTATCTCTGGTATGTTGGCATCCTCCATGTCTGAAAGGATTATCCTTACATCCACGGAGAAGCTCTCTATATTATCCCTTATGGTCTGCAATCTGGTAAGTCTTCCACCGAGGTCTGCGTTAACGCTTACCACCTGGTTGAATGCGGACTCAAGCCCATCTATTGCAGACCTTATACCATCTGTATCATCTGCATTGAGTGCGGTGATAAGCCCTGATACCACACCGAACACATCAACCCCTGCCTTGAACACACTCTGGCCATTTATGCCTATCTTCATGGTCTTTTCCACATCCACCCTCAGGCTGAACTCTGCACCATCGCCCTGATATGTACCGCTGGAATCGAAGGCCGGGGTGTCTGTCTTGTAGCCTGAGAATATGTATCTGTTTTCAAACCTTGCGTTACCCAGTCTTACGAGCTCATCGAAGAGCTGGCTTACCTCTTTTGCAGCT
>JALUQR010000003.1 GCA_027017505.1 bacterium | reverse complement strand
ATTGAGGGCAATCTTCTCGTGGTGAGGATTAAAAACACCGGCAATGTTCACCTGCTCGTTAAAAAGTTCCTCCTTGAGGGCTACAACAAAGAGGGAAACAGGGTGTTCGAAAAAGAGACCGCTGGCTGGTATGTGCTCGCAGAAAGAACGGTACCCTTCAGGATAAAAATCAGGCAGGAGGACTGCCTCAAAATGGATAAACTCAAACTTACCGTAAAGACCGATACCACGGAATCATCCACCACAGTGGATGTTACAGACAAGGCATGTAAGAAAACCCAGAGGCGATAAGTTCTCCTCCCAGTTTGAACGCACCCGGGTGGGATACCCTTCCAGCAAGAGGTGAAGGTTGGCACCCTTGTATTCATCAGGAGGTAAGAGGGGTTACGGCATAATCCTTATATTAATTCTCACTGGTGCAGGACTTCTGCTGTGGTTTTTATTCCTGAAAGAGGATGCCACACGGCTGGATACTGGAAAGCCTGTAAGAGAGGGTGTAACAGCCAGAAGGGCTACGCCCATCCACCAGCCCGAACCTGAACCTGAACCTGTTGAATCAGAACCCCCTGTGGAGGTCCTGCCAGAGCCAGCCCCTGAAAAGCCCGAAAAGCTTAAGAAGGAAGCGGTAACAGAGGCCACCCGCAGGGAAGAGACCCTGCCCGTGGATAGCCCCGCAGAGACCGGAAAGGGCACACAGGCTCCCTCTTCAAGGGACACAGCACCCACCACCACCACCCCCGCAATAGAGGAAGAAAAGCCCCTTAAAGAAGGGCCTGCGACAGAAAGAAAGAAGCACACAGAGGATGTGGTTCTCAGGGTCATCCTGAACGAGCAGGACAGGGGCAACCACATACTTTCCCTCACAGAGGACGGTGATGTGCTCCTGAGTGCAGAAGACCTCAAGGCAATGGGCTTCAGACCACCCTTCAAGGAGGAAGAAAAAAGAAGCCTGCGTTCCATGGAGGGTGTGCGATTTGAGGTGGATACCGAAGAGGGCATACTCAGGATAACCGCAGACCCGCACCTTTTAAGACCCCACAGACTGAGCCTGAGGGAGGAAAGACCCCCGTTCAGGGCAAGATACCTCAAAGAACCATCCCTGTATGTGAACTACTCGCTTCTTTACAATACAGATGAGCAGTTCAGCAACGGTTCACTTACCACAGCGATTGAGACAGCCCTGAGGCTCGGTGATTACCTCTTTTATTCGGACTTTTCCTACCGCAGAACAGAAGACACCCGGCAACTGGTAAGGATGCGCACCAACCTTACAATAGACGATGTGGACAGCACAAGAAGAATAGTGCTGGGAGACTTTAACGCCACATCAGGCACCCTGGGCAGTGGTGGTGTTTTCGGGGGTATAAAGATAGAGAGGAACTTTTCCCTCAGGCCCTACATGATACGCTATCCCGGGCTCGGCATAGAGGGCGTGCTCGATACCCCCTCCACGGTTGAGGTGTATGTGAACGAAAGGCTCGTTGAAAAACTGGAGCTTCCACCAGGTGAGTTCCAGCTACAGGACCTTCCGGTGACCCCAGGTGCAGGAAGGATAAAACTGCTCATAAGGGATGTCTACGGAAGGGAACGCATAGTGGAAAGACCCTTCTACATAAGTAGCTACATGCTCAGACCAGGGCTTACAGAATACAGCCTTGCTTTGGGTTTCAGGCGGGAAAACCTGGGCCAGGAGAGTGCAGACTACGGTAGATTCTCCATACTGGGCTTCTACAGAAGAGGAATTAAAGATTGGCTCAACGCAGGGATAAGGGGTGAGTTCGACACAGAGGTGCAGAATGCGGGATTTACCGCAACGCTTGTGCCCTTATCCGTGGTAGAGCTCAACCTTGCAGGCAGTGTGAGCAACAAAGAAGGAGATAGAGGATACGGTGGCTCCATGGCGCTGAACCTCTTTTTAAGAAGGTTCAATGCAGGGCTGAATGTAAGGGGCTTTTCAAAAAAATACGCAGACCTTTCCACACTGGACTCCTTAAGAAGACCACGCTTCGATGGAGCATTGAGAATAGGCTATTCCCACAGGACACTGGGCTCGGTATCCCTCACATATTCAACCACAGAGTACCACGAGGAAGAGGACAGAAAGAGACTGTCTGTGTATTACACACGGAGCATACTCGGAAGGGCCTTCCTCTACATAACCGCCATCAGGGAAAAGACAGGCTCCAGGTGGAACCACTATGTAAACACAGGTGTGAACATACCCCTTGGTGAGAGAAGGTATGCGTCCCTCTATGCAAATGCAGAAAAAGAGAGGTTTACAACCACCGCATCTCTTTACAAAAACCTCACATACGGGATAAGCACGGGCTACAAGGTGCAGTACGAAAGGGAGTTCAATTCCACGCAGATGTGGCGTGGCTACGCAAGGGTTGAACGCAACACAAGGTCCGCAAGACTCTCTGCAGACTACTGGAAGTCTAACAGCACAGGCACGCTGAACTTCAATGTTGCAGGAAGCCTTGTCTTCATAGACAGTGGGGTTTATCTTTCAAGACCAATCCAGGACGGATTTGCCCTTGTAAGAACAGGGCTTGAGGGCGTGGATGTAAGGCTCAATTCGGTCTACATGGGAAAGACCTCCAGAAAGGGGGAGCTACTTGTGCCAGGGCTCACCTCCTATGCGGAAAATACAATCTCTGTATCCACAGAAAGGCTTCCACTGGAATACACCCTGCTTGAGACCACAGAGCATGTGGCACCCTACTACAGAAGCGGTGGCGTTGTGGAGTTTGAGGCAAAGAGGCTTCAGGCAGTGGAGGGAAGGGTCTTCTGGCTTGAAGGAAAGAGAAGGATACCCGCAGAGTTTGCAGGTATGGAGATAAGGGTTGGAGACAAACTCATACAGACAGTTACAGGTAAGGGCGGACTGTTCTACATAGAGGATGTGCCACCGGGAAGCTATTCCATAAGGCTCTTCGATGCAAACAGGGAGTGCAGGACCACACTGGTGGTCAGGGACAGTGGCGAATACATCACAGATGCGGGTGAGGTTACATGCAGGGCCAGACAGAAACAGTAGTGTTTTGTGGACCACAGGTCCCCATCCTTCTAACATAAACCGCTTTTACCGCTCCTTTTTACATCACCTGATAAGGACGAGATTGCTTTGGGATTGAAAAAAAGGGCTTTGCCTGTTATCTTTGAAAAGGTATGGAACAGAGGATAAGGGCCATCGGTAAAAAACTCTATGATGCGGGCAGGGGCTCCATACCCTCTCTTTTTGACAGGAGAAGGTGGAAGGGCAAGGTCATGGAATGGGCCATGGCGGATGAGTCGTTCAAAACAAGGCTCTTTCACTTCGTGGATGTGCTACCCTCCCTGAGGGACGATGCCCTGGTTGTAAGACTCCTTAAGGAGTACTTCTCAGAGGGACCACACCTTTTAAAGATGGGGGTAAAAAGCATCCCAGAGGTTGCTCCCTTCACCACCATGACCGCTGTCCTCGTAAGGGCAAATGTAAGAAGCCTTGCACGCCAGTTCATAGGCGGAGAAAACCCCGAAGAGATGGAACACACCCTGAATGAGCTCAGAAAAAACGGGTTTGCCTTCTCTGTGGATGTGCTCGGTGAAACCGTGGTAAGCGAGAAGGAGGCAGACCACTATAGAGATAGCTACCTTGAGCTCATCCCAAGGCTTCACCACCTTACCGCTAAATGGCAACCCCACCCGGTGCTTGACAGAGACCACAGAGGCCCCATACCAAGGTTCGATGTATCTGTAAAGGTCTCATCCTTTTACTCAAGGCTTGAGCCCGCAGGCTGGAGAGACTCCATAGAGAACACAAAACAAAGACTCAGGCCCATATTCAGGCTGTTACAGGAACACCAGGGCTCGATTACCTTCGATATGGAGCACTACTATTACAAGGACCTCGTTATAGCCATCTTCAGAGAGATGGCAGAAGAATTCAGGGATGTTAACGCAGGTATAGCCATACAGGCGTATCTCAAGGACTCTGAGGATGACATAAGGGAGCTTATCTCATGGGCAGGACAGAACCAGCGAAGGATAACCATCCGCCTTGTAAAGGGTGCATACTGGGATTACGAGGTTGCAGTGAACACACAGAGGGGATGGGAGGCTCCCGTATTCCTCGAAAAGGAAGAAACAGACCTTAATTATGAGAAACTCACAGGGCTTATCCTCAAAAACACTGAATACATCCAGCCCGCATTTGCAACCCATAATATAAGAAGCATAAGCAATGTACTGGCGGTAGCAGAAAAACTGGGTGTTCCATCCAGCGCCATAGAGTTTCAGACACTTTACGGTATGGCAGAACCCATAAGGGATGCCATAAAAGAGTCAGGCCACAGGGTGAGGGTCTATGTGCCGGTGGGTGGGCTCATACCAGGGATGGGCTACCTTATAAGAAGGCTTCTTGAAAACACATCCAATGAGTCATTCCTCAAAAAGTCCTTCGTTGAGAAGGCCTCATTCGAAGAGCTCATTGCAAGACCCATACCCAGGGGAAGACCCCCTGTAAAGGAGCAGACAGGCTTTAGAAACGAGCCATGGGTGGACTTCTCAAAAGAGGAAAACAGGGAAAAGATGACAGAGGCCCTTAAAAAGGTAAAAGAGGAGTTCTGTAGAGAATATCCCCTCCATATAGGAGGAAAAGAGGTAAACACAGAGAAAAAGATTGCCTCCCGAAATCCTGCAAGACCAGAAGAGGTGGTGGGCTATGTATCCCTGGGCTCAAGGGATGATGCGGAAAGGGCGGTAAGGGAGGCACGAAAGGCATCAATGGAGTGGAGGGAGGTTCCTCCAGAAAAAAGGGCAGAGTATCTTTTCAGGTCAGCAGAGCTTATGAGAAAGGAAAGGTTCAGGCTTATGGCCCTTATGGTCTACGAGGTGGGTAAAACCTGGAAGGAGGCAGAGGGAGATGTAACAGAGGCCATAGACCACCTTGAATACTACGCAAGGGAGATGATAAGACTTGCAAGAGATGGCCAGGTAAGAAGCCTTCCTGGAGAGAAAAACAAGTATATCTACGAGCCCAGGGGGGTGGGGCTGGTCATATCACCGTGGAACTTTCCCCTGGCCATACCTGCTGGAATGATATCAGCAGGGCTTGTAACTGGAAATGCCATCATCTTTAAACCCTCAAGCCTTTCGCCTGTAACAGGATGGTGGCTCACAGAGATACTGAGACTTTCTGGACTGCCTGACAGGGTGTTACAGTTTCTACCAGGAGAGGGCAAAGAGGTGGGAGACTTTCTCGTAGCACATCCAGGGGTGGACTTTATAGCATTTACAGGCTCAAAAGAGGTGGGGCTTAGAATTATAGAGTCTGCAGGCAGGGTCCACACCGGACAGAGAAACATAAAACGGGTTATCGCAGAGATGGGAGGAAAGAACGCAATAATCGTAGATGAGACCGCAGACATGGACGAGGCCATAAAGGGCGTTGTGGAGTCTGCATTCGGTTACCAGGGGCAGAAGTGCTCTGCCTGCTCGAGGGTCATACTTGCGGGCAATGTGGATGGCTTTGTTGAAAGACTCAGGGATGCGGTGGAAAGCCTTAAGATAGGCCCTCCTGAGGATCCAGCAAGCTCCATGGGCCCGCTTATAGACGAGAAGGCGGTGGAAAAGGTAAGGGCCTACATAGAGACCGGAAAGAAGGAGGGAAGACCCCTGCTTATAAGAGATGTAAACCGCGAGGGCCACTATCTGGGCCCCGCACTGTTTGAGGACATAGACCCGCTGTCTTCCCCACTTGCCCAGGAGGAAATCTTCGGCCCTGTTCTTGTCATACTCAGGGCAAAGGATATTGAAGAGGCCATAGACATGGCAAATGCCACACCCTATGCCCTGACAGGCGGTATATATTCCAGAAGCCCCGGTAACATAGAGAAGGCAAAAAGAAGGTTTGCAGTTGGCAATCTCTACATCAACAGAAAGATAACAGGTGCCATCGTTGGAAGACAGCCCTTCGGCGGATTTGCCATGTCGGGAACAGGCTCAAAGGCAGGCGGGCCTGACTACCTTCTGCAGTTTATGAACCCGAGAACCATCTGCGAAAACACCATGCGCCAGCGCTTTGTGCCTGCCACATAGTTCATCGCCCGCAGAGGGTATAAATTAACATCGGGGGTAACCTCAGAAACCCTTAAGGATGCAGGTTTCGAAAGCCTCGTGGCAGAACAGTTTGTAGATGAGAAGGGCCTTAAGGAAAGACTCAAAGACGCTGGCTCTGAAAAAGACCAGCACAGGCAGACCCACATGGCAGGAGCCCTTGCAAAATTCACATATAAATAGAAAAACCTTAAGGAGGATAAAACATGACCTTTGAAAACATCTGGAACACCATCCAGGACAGACTGTACCATGGCGTGGTTATACCGAACTGGACGAAAGACAGGGGATATACAGGAGAGCCATTTAAGGTTGTGCGTGTAAATGACGATGTGGTGGAGGTAAAACCCCCTGGAGCCAGAAACATACAGAGGATTCCCAGAGAGGACTTTCAAAGGGTTTACCAGGTCTGGGCTGACTACCTGAGGGGAAAGACCCTTAGAAGCGAGATTAGAGAGTTTACCCGCTTTTCCAAATACATTATAAGCATCCTCCACTGGATAGAAAAATCAGCCCGATGAGCGATGACCACTGACAATCCCTTAAAAATCAGAAGGTGCTAAATATGTTAGCACCTGTGCCCCTCCTGTAGACCCTCTGTGGTTTATGGCCAGAAGTTCTGTGGACACAACAGGCATGCGGGCTGGGTATAATTTTAAAAACTTAAGCCCCCCTTGTAGCAGGTCTTATGGAAAGGCACCCAGTAAGCCCCCACAGGCCCTGCCCTGTGCCAGCGGGATGGGCAAAGGCCCTTCAGAAAAGGTCATGGTTGCAGGGAAGACAGGAATAGCAGATAAACCCGTTGAGCCAGA
>JALUQR010000002.1 GCA_027017505.1 bacterium | reverse complement strand
GTCGCAGAGATTCTTAAAATAGAGCTTGTGGACATGCCCTCTGCAAACTGCTGTGGTGCAGGGCTTCTTAAGGACTACAACTTAGAGCTTCACCTTGCACTCAATGCCCGTATACTCACACAGGCAGAAAGTATGGGGCTTGATATACTCACCATATGCTCCACATGCTTTATGACGATGAATACCGCAATAAAGGAACTCAGGGATAACCCTGAACTCCTTGAAAAGACCAACGCACTGCTCCGCCAGACCACAGGAGCAGAATACAGGGGAAAGGCCAGGGTAAAACACCTTCTGTGGGTGCTGAGGGATGATTACGGGTTTGAAAGGCTTAAAAGAGAGGTGAGGGTGCCACTTGAACACCTCAGGATAGCCCCCTTCTACGGATGCCACATACTCAGACCCTCTTCTGCCCTGGGTTTTGAAGACCCCCGTGAGCCATCCTCACTTGAGGAGCTCATAGAGGTGGTGGGTGCAAGGGCAGTAGACTACGAGGGCAGAACCCTCTGCTGTGGGTTTCAGGTAGACCTTGTAAACCCAGATACAGCAATAAAGATGACCGCCAGAAGACTCGAGGAGGCCAAACAGAGAGGTGCGGATTGCCTTCTCACCCCGGTCCCATACCGTCACATAAACCACCAAAGCGACCAGGAGATGGCAGAAAAGAAACTGGAAAAGAGGTTCTCCCTGCCAGTGTTCCACCTTGCACAGGTGGTGGGCCTTGCACTGGGGCTTGAACCAGAAGAGGTGGGGCTTCACAGACACCTTATCTCAGCAGAGGAGATACTGGGATAAAAACCACCCTTCCCGTGGAGACATCCATCCCGCAGAGGGGCTACCTTCTCTCATAGGTTCCCATGATGTGTGCCTCGCCGAGTATGTGCCCCTCTATGGCCCTTTCCACATCCTCTTTTGACGCACCTGGTGGAAGCCCTGTTGAGGGTATATCAATGGCTTTGAGAACGAAAAAGTACCTGTGGATGCCGTGCCCACGGGGCGGACAGGGCCCTCCATAGCCTATTCTGCCAAAGTCGTTTCTGCCCTGTTTTGTGCCATCCTCAAGCTCAGCCCTTGGAGGAAGGGCCTCCTGGAGACCATCCTTTATGGCAGGTATGTCGTATACAACCCAGTGGATAAAGGTGCCCACAGGTGCATCGGGGTCTTCCACTATGAGGACAAAACTCCTTGTGCCAGATGGGGCATCACTCCACCTGAGCGGGGGCGAGATGTCACTGCCATCACAGCTGTAGCGGGCAGGAATGCTTGAGCCATCGGTAAATGCATCACTGCTTACGGTGAATGCCATGGCCTCAGCTCCTGTTACAAACAGGATGAATATAACTCCTATAACAGCCCACCTCATGTGCATGCTGAAATTATACACCCTTCCAGAGATGTTGCAACCTGTAAAGTACCACAGTTACTTTGGCTCTGTCGCCTCATCCTGGGCAGGCGGGCTTTCCACAACAGGTACATCCTTTATGAGAGAGGAATCCTCCTTAAGCCCCGACAGATAGGTGAGATAAAGAGATGTGAGCATGAATATAACAGCACAGGCTATGGTAACCTTCGCAAGAAAAGAGGTGGGCCCTGTGCTTCCAAACAGTGCCTGGCTTGATGTGGCACCAAAGCTCGAGCCAATACTTGCCCCCTTACCCACCTGAAGCAGGATTACCACCACCAGAAAGATGCTTACAAGCACATGTATGACAACTATGAGGGTATCCATAGGATACTATATTTAAAAACAACTGCCCGAAAAAAGCAAGCAAAAAACACAGAAGGGAGATAAAAACCTTGCAATCTTTTATATAAAGAATTAAGATTTTCTTTATAAGGACGATAAAAAAGAGGGGTTTTGCGTATTTTTTCCTGTCCCCTGCGGAAAGGGTTGCCAGCAGAGATAGCCTTAAGGGAGAAGTTTTTGAAAAAACATGAAAAGCTCTACAAAAACCTACGCCATATCCAGAAAGTTTGCTGCCCTCCTTGTGTTCTTTTCCCTTCTGTTTGTGGTGGACCTGTATCTTATAACCCGTAAAAGCAACAACTTCAAGCTCTACACCGAGCTGGAGCACAGACTGTCTTTACT
>JALUQR010000001.1 GCA_027017505.1 bacterium | reverse complement strand
ATCCGGAGAGGTTCTTAAGGCAGAGTACGAAAAAGAGAGATACGAGGTTAAGATAAGAAAAGAAGACGGTGGGCTTACAGAACTCTACATAGATGCCACCACGGGTGAAATCACAAAAAGAGAAAAATCCACAAACTACTACGAAGATGACGATTAACATCATCCCCCAGGGGCCTGTCCTCCCTCGCAGGCCCCTGGGAATGCTTCTCTGAAAGGAGGAATGATTAAAGATGCAAAAGAATATCAACAATAAAGAAGAGCTTGTCGCAATAGAGGTATGGGACTGGCAGACAAGAATTCTCCACTGGCTTAATGCCATACTGATAACAAGCCTTGTTATAATAATACTCGGTGCAGAAGGGGTTGAAGAGTTCGGCCTCGGTGAACCCATGGAGGACTGGCTAAAAGCCATACACGCACAGGTGGGCAGAATCTTTGTCATAACCTTTACACTGCGTATAATATGGGGCTTTATGGGCAATCGCTATGCACGCTGGGCAGACATCTTCCCCTTTACAGAAGACAAACGCAGGGCCATTGTGGAGAACATAGAGTGGTTTCTCTCAGGGTTTCGCACAAAGGCACCTGTTTATGTGGGGCACAACCCCCTTGCCTCACTCTTTTACATAGCCATCTTTGCAGTTCTTATGGTGCAGGCCCTTACGGGGCTACTGCTTGCAGGCATTGAGTTTGGTATGTTTCCTGCAAGCCTTTTTACAGCAGGTCTCGATGAACACAGCCTTGAAGAACTCGAGGAGACCATAAAGCAGATACACGAGCTCGGCCTGTGGTTCGTTATATTCTTCTTCGTTGCCCACATGACAGGGCTTATTGCCCACCACCTTTTCGACAGGGGCGGGCTTCTGGGCTCCATGATACATGGCAAAAAGTATTTCAAGAAGGACGAATTGGAGCTATAATCTTGCCATGCGCATAATACTTGTAGAGGACGAAAAGGAGCTTGCCAGCACAATCAAAAAGGGGCTTGAGGAAGAGGGCTACAGCGTGGATGTTGCCCACGATGGTGAGGAAGGTCTTTACATGGCAGAAAACTATCCCGCAGATCTGATAATACTGGACATAATGCTTCCTCACATAGATGGCCTTACCATACTCAAGACCATTCGCAGGAAGGGAATCAAAACCCCTGTACTGCTTCTTACCGCAAGGGATGCACTATCGGATAAGATAAAGGGGCTCGATAGCGGTGCAGATGACTATCTTACAAAGCCCTTTGAGTTTGTAGAGCTTGTTGCCCGCATACGCTCGCTTCTAAGGCGCACCGCAGAGGTGAAAGAGGCTGTCATACGCATTGATGACCTGGAGATAAACACCGCAAGCCATGAGGTAAAACGCGCTGGCAGGCCCATAAAGCTTTCTGCAAGGGAATACTCAATCCTCGAATACCTTGCGTACAGAAAGAATACCGTTGTAAGCCGTACGGAAATTACAGAGCACATATACGATGAGTCCTTTGACAGGGATTCAAACATCGTTGATGTCTACATAAACTACCTTCGCAAAAAGATAGACAGGGGTTTTAGAAACAGGCTTCTTCACACCGTAAGGGGTGCGGGTTATATGCTGAAGGAGCCAGACCAGACAGGCCCATCGTAACAGGGGGAAGGAACCATGAACCCCGTTTTTTCCTCCATAAAGGGCAGGCTCCTTTTGCTCTTTCTTTCGGTATTCTTTATTGTTCTTGCAGGGCTGGGTTTCTTCCTCTACAGTGAGCTTGAGGAAATCGTCATAGGCTCCATAGACAACCACCTTCATTCAGAGGTACAGCTTATAGCAGGTCTGCTTGAGGCCGAGGAGGGTTTTGAGCTTGAGCTTACAGAGGCAGCGGTTGGTGACTATGCCCTGCCCCTTTCGGGCCATTACTATCAGGTAATTCTATCAGATGGAAGAATCATTGCCCGTTCTCCCTCTCTTTCAATACCAGATGCAAGGCTACCTGTTATTGAGGGCATCCACTTTGAGCCCCTATATACAATGGCAACGGGTCCGCGCGGGGAGCCCCTGAGGCTTCTTGTGCAGTCCTTCAGGCTTCCTGATGGAATGGTTGTAACAGTTGAGTCAGCAGAAAGCCTTGAGGACGCATACGAGCTCTTAAGGCTTTTCAGAAACGCCCTGCTTGTGGTCTTTCCTGCGGTGTTTATGGTTTCAGGGCTTGGTGTGCTCTTTATAACCATGTGGTCCTTGCGCCCGCTGGAAAGGTTTTCAAAGAAGATTGGCACCATAACGGAGCGCAACCTCAACGAAAGGATTGAAGAACCCCAGAGCTCTGAACTTCAGGGGCTTGCAAAAAGCTTTAACACCATGCTCTCACGCCTTGAGGAATCCTTCGAACGGCAGAAACGCTTCTTCTCGGATGCGTCTCACGAACTGCGCACACCCACCGCTGTGATAAAGAGTGTGTGTGATGTAACCCTTTCAAGAAAGAGAACCTCTACTGAATACGAGGATGCCCTGCTCAAAATCAAACACTCTGCAGAAAGGCTCTCAGGGCTTATAGCCCGCCTGCTGGAGGTCTCAAGGCTTGAAAGCAAGGTCTCCGCCTTAAGGCTTGAAGAGCTGGACCTCCACACACTTACAGAGGATGTGATAAAACTGCTTGAGCCCTCTGCAACAGCCAGCAACATAACCCTGCATCTTGAAGGCAAAACTCTTAAGGTTCGTGCAGACAGGGAAAGACTTGCAGAGGCCTTAAAGAACATCGTGGAGAATGCAATAAAGTACAACCGGCCTGGTGGAAGGGTGGACATAGGGGTGGAAAGAAGGGGCAATGGTGCCATTATAACCGTAAGGGATACAGGGATTGGCATACCACGGAACAGGCTGGAGCACATCTTTGAGCGTTTCTACCGTGTGGAGGATGTCAGGGGTACGGGAGGAACAGGGCTTGGCCTTTCGATAGCAAAGACCATCGTGGAGGCACACCAGGGCAGGATAGAGGTGGAAAGTAGCCCTGGTGAGGGCTCAACCTTCAGGATAGTACTGCCACTTACCTGAACATTCAGCCCCTGTTGAAATCCCTCTGTAACCCTGGCTTACAGGAGCTTACACCAGGAGTCTGCCGTCCTTAAGTAGCAGGGTCCTTCTGCCTCTGCCTTCAAGCTCCACCGTGGGCTCGAAAAACACAAAGTCCTGGTGGAAGGGCACCTTGATGGTGCCACCAAAGGTGGAGTTATCTCCCAGGGCTATGTGGATTGTGCCCAGTATCTTCTCGCTTTCGAGTATGTTATCGGGTTTACTTGCCCTGGGGTTGGTGCCTATGCCGAACTCTGCTATGTTGCCTGTAAGCGGGTCTGTTGAAAGCACCCTTCTTAGTTCCTCTGCAAAGGGCTCATTGCCCTCCACATCCACCGCCCTGCCATCCTTTACCGTGACAATCACCTCTGTTTCGAGCCTTCTTGTGGGAGCCCACCTGAGCACAAGCCTGCCACTGGCTGTGCCCTCAACAGGTGCAACGAAGACCTCTCCTGCAGGAAGGTTGCCGTAGGCACCCTGTTCTGTGAGTATGCCATCGTCTATCTTTACGGGTCTTCCCCTTATGGAGAATCTTATATCTGTGCCCTGCGGGGTGGTTATGTGCACATGGTCTGCCCCTGAAAGCCTTTCTTTAAGCGTCTCGCCAAGCTGTTTTATCTCGTACCAGTCAACCTGCATTGCACCATGGAGCATGCTCTCTTCAAAAAGGGGCATGCTGGCGTATCTTGTGCCAGCGCATTCTGTAAGGAGCTTGCGAAAGCGCGTGTGCGTTGTGGAGTAGTTTGAAAGGGCAACCACGCAATCCACCGCATACTCTCTGTATTCACTCACAGTTGACTGTGCTGTTTTGAGTTCCTCGTCTGATATACTCTTGTCAAGGAGTCTTTTCATAAGCCCCTTTTTTTCGAGCTCTTCGGTGCATCTTTCTCCAAAGGCAACCCTCCAGAGCCCAGGGGGTGGTTCTGCACCGTGAGAGCCAACCGCAGGAAACTCCTCGTATATGGCCTTAAGTCCCATACCTTCTGCTGTATCCCTGAGCCTTCTCGCAATAAAGCGAAGGTTCTTTCTGCGTTCCTTCTCCTCCCTGGTGGGGTTTTCATCCTTCCCTATAATATCTGTGAATATGAGCACCCGTTCGTCCTCTCTTACGCCGAGGTTCACGGTGAGTATGTTTTTCAGCACTCCTTCGTCCATTCTCTGCCTCCCGTGCAGGTTTTGTTTTACTACATACTAACCCCTTTTTTTGACGCCTGTCAACAGGGCTATTTTTTTCTTTGACAATATTTTTTGTTTTGATAATATTGAAACCCACGATGCAGATAATGTCCGCACAGAGGGGCACACCACTTTTCAGAACGCACAAAGCCCTTGGAGCACGGTTCATTGAGTTTGCAGGCTTCAAGATGCCTGTGGAATACGAGGGCATCCTGAAGGAGTCTCTTGCGGTGCGTACAGGCTGTGGTCTTTTCGATGTAAGCCACATGGGCCAGATTCTGGTGGTGGGCTCAGGGGCTGTTGAGTTCCTCCAGTTTGTTACAACAAACAATCTCGCAGGCCTCAGGGATCACTCCTGCCAGTACACACTTATCTGCAACCATCACGGCGGTATAGTGGACGACGCGATACTCTACAGGTTCTCTAAAGAGAGGTTTCTTCTGTGCGTAAATGCCGTAAACCGCAGGAAGGTCTTTACCTGGCTTTCAGAAAGGGCGGGTCATTCGGTCTCTGTAAAGGATGTGAGCGATGAGTATGCACTCATGGCCCTTCAGGGTAGAAACGCACTGGATGTGCTCTCATCACTGGGTGTGCCAGAGCCATCTACAATAAAGAGGTTTCACTTTGCCACAGCCCGTGTTGCGGGCATAAAAACGATACTTTCGAGAACGGGCTACACAGGGGAAGACGGCTTTGAGCTCTATGTGAGCCCCTCTGATGCAGACACGGTGTGGACTGCCCTCATGGAAGAGGGAAGAAAGTATGGCCTTAAGCCCTGCGGGCTCGGGGCAAGGGATGTGTTGAGAATCGAGGCAGGCTATCCTCTCTACGGAAACGAGCTTACAGAAAGCACAAGCCCTGTTGAGGCAGGGCTTACAAGATTTGTGTACATGAACAAGGAATTCATCGGCAAAGAATCCATAGAAAAAAAGCTCAAAGAGGGCCCCAGGCAGGTGCTTCTTGGCTTTAAGATGGAGGGGAAGGCCATACCGAGGAAGTGCTATCCTGTAAGAAAAGACCATCGTCTTATCGGCCATGTTACCAGTGGCACATGGTCTGCGGTGCTCCACTGTGCAATAGGCATGGGTTACATGGACAGGGCTTCTGCGGTGGTTGACAGCCCTGTGGAGATAGAGATTCGTCGCAGGCCTTACAGGGCGTTTATAAAAAAATTACCCTTTTATAAGCCTTCTTAACGCAAGACCACTTGACATGTCTGTAAATTTGGTGAAGATATAATATACAAAACCAAAAGAAAGGAGAGGTGGTTTATGGAGTTTCCGCGAGACCTTAAGTACACCAAAGAGCACGAATGGGTGCGCGAGGAGGACGACAACACCGTTGTGGTTGGCATCACAGACTATGCACAGGATTCTCTTGGCGATGTGGTCTATGTGGAGCTACCCCAGGAGGGAGGCACCGTTACCAAGAACGAGCCATTTGGAGTGGTGGAAAGCGTGAAGGCTGTTTCAGACCTCTATTCACCCGTTACAGGCACCGTCGTGGAGGTAAACGATGCAATAATAGACAGCCCCGAGGTTATAAACGAAGACCCCTATGGAGATGCCTGGATGATAAAGGTGGAGCTCTCAAACCCTGAGGAACTGGATGACCTTCTTACAGCAGAAGAATACCAGAAATACATTGAAGAAGAGAAGTAATTGAGGCGCAACTATCCCTACATACCCCACACCGATGAAGACATCCGCAGGATGTGTTCGGCAATTGGTGTGAACAGTGTGGAAGAACTCCTAAGTCCCATCCCCGAGGAGGTAAGACTCTCAAGAGAGCTTTCCCTTCCAGAAGGACTCACAGAAAAGGAGCTGAAGGAACTGCTTACATCCATAAGTGAGGAGAACACTTCCACTGCAAGGTGTAGCTCTTTTCTCGGTGCAGGGGCATACAACCACTACATACCTTCTGCCCTGACGCATCTTCTCCTGAGGGCAGAGTTTTACACTGCCTACACACCCTATCAGGCAGAGGTCAGCCAGGGCACCCTGCAGGCCATATTTGAATACCAGACACTTATATGCCAGCTTACCGCCATGGATGTGAGCAATGCATCCCTTTACGACGGGGCAAGTGCCCTTGCAGAGGCGGTGCTCATGGCCCAGAGGATTACAGATAAGCACAGGGCTGTGGTGTGCTCTTCGGTGCATCCCGAATACAGGCAGACCTTAAGGACATATCTTTCCGCACAGAACAGCCCTTTGGTGGAGGTTCCCTTCTGCACAGAGCGTGGTATAACCATACCAGAAGCCATAGAAAGGGCTGTGGATGAAAGTACTGCCTGCGTTGTGGTTCAGAGCCCGAACTTTTTCGGCTGTATAGAAGAGCTCGATGCAATAGCTGAGATCACCCGTTCAAAGAACACACTGTTTGTTGTATGCATCACAGAGCCCCTCTCGCTTTCCATACTGCGTCCACCTGGCAGGTTTGGTGCAGACATTGTCTGTGGAGAGGCCCAGTCCTTCGGCAATCCCCTGGGTTTTGGCGGGCCATACCTGGGCTTTCTTGCGACAAGGGAGGAGTTCCTGCGCCAGATACCAGGAAGAATCGTTGGCCAGACCACTGATAAAGACCACAGGCGTGCCTTCACACTCACCCTTTCAACCCGTGAACAGCACATAAAACGCGAACGCGCAACCTCCAACATATGCACCAACGAGAGCCTTTCAGCCCTTGCCTGTGCAATCTATCTTACGCTTCTTGGCAAAGAGGGGCTTAAAAGGCTTGGCAGGATAAACC